>NZ_DATCTO010000099.1 GCF_036567905.1 Candidatus Binatus sp. | reverse complement strand
CGACCGAGCGGTAAATTTCCTCGGGGTCATGCTCGACCCATCCCGGTTTCGGATAGTACTGCCTGATCTCGGTGTAAGCTCGGCCCCGGATGCGGCCGCGGCGATCTACGACCAAAACAGTTGTGCCCGTGGTTCCCTGGTCGATCGCAAGTATCAGCTGAGGCATCGCGAATTCCTGATTCTCAATTGCAGAGGAGGCAGCAAAGTTTGTCCAAAGGCGGGCTCATTGTTATCGCAAATGGAGCAAATTCCGGGAGATCGCTTCGGCGGAAAGAGCCAATTTCTACCATTAGCTGTGGTCCACTAACGCTTATACCACCATCGGTAGCTTTGTTCCGTCAAAATTACCCGTGGGCACGGGTAGCCAATGGAGTCGGCGCGCTGGATCTTGCCCGATTGCGGGCGAGCCAAGCGAGCGCGGGACATCCTGGCGGCAGACCATAGCGCACCCATAGCACGCAAGGGCCACTGGGGGCAGGCTGAACTGGTTCATCCATGAACAGGGATCGTTAGGCTTGCAGGAGAAGAGCCAGGATTCTTCGCCAACTGGAAGGCGGCGTGATAGCGCTATGTGTTATTCCGAAGGCGTAGGCTGCGGCGTCGCGCTCGGCGATGCCAAGACGCAGCCGCCGTACCACAAGCAAAAAGGAGCGACAACCATACCTTTGGGCGAGCGCGGCTCGCTCGAACAGGACCAAGTCCCAGTGGCCAGCATAAGGGCGACGGAAAATATGGCGATTTGCGGAATGCGCACACACGCGCCCCTTCGCATCAACCCTATGTCAGGCGCGGGCTCGCGCCGAACTGGAGCGTGAAATTCCCGGCCGCGGATGCGCCCGCGCGCATCGACAACGAAGACCGTGGTGCCCGTGGTTCCCTGGTCAATCGCAAGTATCATTTCAGGCATCGCCGATTTTCTCCCGCCGCCACTGTTACACACCCGCGCGAATCTCAAAAATACCCGTGTGCCGGTGGCGCTCACGGGCCTGCTGCACTGCCCGCTGCGTGCTTGCCTCGGATGTTTGCCAAGGCCATTATACGCGCTTGGCGGAGGCTCTTTTCCGGGAGTCGCGATTGGATTTGATGCATGAGTGAGTTGCTCGAAAACAAAGAGGATCTAATCCGCTACTTCCAGCAAGGCGGCAAGCCGCGCGCGCGATGGCGAATCGGCACCGAGTACGAGAAAGTCGCCGTCCGCACCGCCGACTGCACCGCCATACCCTACTCCGGTCCCGGCGGCGTCGAAGACCTGCTGCGCCGGATGGCGGCCAGCTACGGCTTCGAGCCCGAAGACGAGCACGGCCACATCATCGCGCTCAAGGGTGAACGCGCGGCGATCACACTGGAGCCGGGCGGTCAGATCGAGTTGTCCGGTGAGCAGTGCGAGACCATCCACTGCGCCTACACCGAGTTTGCGCTCCACGTGCGGCAAGTGATCGATATAACCAGCCAGATCGGCGCGACGGTGCTGGGACTGGGAATGCAGCCCGTAAGCCGCATCGACCAGATCGAACTGCTGCCCAAGGTCCGCTACCGCATCATGTACCCCTACATGGCGCGGATGGGAACGCTCGGCCAGCGGATGATGAAGCAGACCGCGGGCGTGCAGGCCAACCTGGACTATAGCGACGAGGCGGACGCGATGCGCAAGCTGCGCGTCAGCATGGGTATCGTGCCGCTGCTCTACGCGATCTTCGCCAACTCACCGCTGAGCGACGGCGGCCTCAACGGCTATCACAGCTTCCGCGGCCACATCTGGACCGACACCGACCGCCAACGCAGCGGGGTTCCCCAGTTCGTGTTTCGCGGCGATTGTTCGTTCGAGGATTACGCCGAGTACGCGCTCGACGTGCCGATGTACTTCCTGATTCGCAATCACGAGTACTTCGATCTCACCCAGCCGCCGGGCCTCACGTTCCGCCAATATCTCGCGCGCGGATACGGCCGCGAGCGCGCCACCGTTGACGACTGGACCAATCATCTGACCACCATTTTTACCGAGGTCCGCCTCAAGCAATACGTCGAGGTGCGCACCGCCGACAGCCAGCCGCCGCAATTCATGCTCGCGTTGCCCGCACTGCTCAAGGGCATGCTTTACGACGACGATTGCATCGAGGCGGCGTGGGACCTGGTCAAGCGATGGAGCTATCGCGAGCGGCTTGAGATCGCCGACGCCGCGCATAAGAACGGACTCGACGCGCGGGTCGGAAAAGTCAAGCTGCAGGCGCTCGGCTACGAACTTCTGCAGATCGCGGCCAAGGGACTCGAGCGTGCGCGGGCGTTGAACAAAAGCGGCCAGGATGAGAGCATCTACCTGTTGCGCCTGATGGACCTGATCCGCGGCGGCCACAGCCACGCCAGCCTTGTGATCAGCCGCTGGAAGGGTGAATGGAACTACGACATTGGCCGTCTAGTCAAAGGATGCGCTTACGAGGCTGAATCGATCCTGTAAATGGAAATCAGGTTCACACAACTCCACGTCACGATTCTGAACTTCGTCCTGGTCGGAGCACTGGCGATCGCGTCGGCTATATGCGTGCGGGACATCGTCGAGCACGCCGTTTCAAACGAAGCCGACGCTCCGGCCGTATCGTCGGCCGCGCCCAAGGCCGCAGGCGCGCACACCCGCGCCTACTACGACGCAATCGTCAAGCGCGACATCTTCAACGAGGTCCCGCAGGAGAGCGCAGCCGCGCCGGTGGTGGAGGAAGATCTGCACCTGAAGCTGATCGGCACTTCGCTGCAGACCAAATCGAAGCCGTACGCGATCATCGAGGATCAAAACAACACCGAATCGCTCTACCAGGTGGGAGAGGACATCCCGGATGCGGGCAAGCTCGTAGGCGTCGAAACCAGCCGTGCGATCATCGACCGCAACGGCCATCGCGTCGCCATCGAGATTCCGGCCTTGGACCTTCCCGAAGCGTCGCCTTCCGCTTTGAGCGGCGCGATCAAGGCGCCCCAGCTCAGAGGCCTTCCCGCTGCCGTGCAGCGCAGAATGCGCCGGTTTGGTCGTCCGGCGCCCGGTAATGCCAACGATAATAGCGACGACAACAGCAAACCCAACGACAGCAAAGTCGCGCTCAAGAAGCTCGGCCCCGGAAAGTTCGAGGCCAGCCGCGCCGAAGTTCAGCAGACGATGGAAAACCCTGTCCAGTTTTTCTCGCAAATGCGCGCGCTGCCTCATTTCGTCAACGGCAAGACCGACGGCTTCTCGATCTCCCAGGTCGCGCCGGGCTCCGTCTTCGAGCAACTCGGCCTGCAGAACGGCGACTTGGTGACGTCGATCGACGGAAAGCCCGTCACCAATCCAATGCAGGCGATGGGCCTGATGCAAGCGATGAAAACCCAGTCGGCGCTCGATCTCACGATCAATCGCGGCGGAGCGCCAACCACGGTTCATCTCGATCTGCGCTGAGCGATGGAAGTCCGGGCCGCGCATCACGGCGAGCGTGACGAGGTGCTCGACCTGCTCGAGCGATGGTACGACGACCGCGAATTTTTCGCCCGCTACAATCATAACGATTCGGGCTTTCGCGATGCGTTGTGCCTGGTCGCGCGCGACCGCGGCCAACTGGTTTCCACCGTCCAGATTTTCGATCGCGCTATAAACCTCGACGGGCAATCGGTTCCGATGGGTGGCATCGGCTCCGTCTTCACGCTCGAGGAGTACCGGCACAAGGGCGTCGCCTCGGCGCTGATGAGCCTTGCCGTCGATACCATGGTGCGCGAGGGCTTCGAAGTATCCTTGCTGTTCGCCGAGCGCCTGACCTTCTACCACCAGTTCGGATGGCGTGAGATCGAGCGCCAGTTCAGCATCCTGGCGGACGCCGCTTCCGTGAACGCAGCCAATCGTTTCGTCATCGACAATTTCGAGATTGCGCGCGACCTTGCCGAAGTTGCCGCGATTCATCGCGGCTACAGCGGCCGATTCAATGTCACCGCGGTCCGCGACGACGCCGCGTGGCGGGCCAATCTCAAATTCGCCGGCAATCAGCCGCTCTATCCCGGCGAAGGCTCCGAGGAATATTTCGTGCTGTGTCGCGACGGCGGAGCAATCGCGGCGTACGCGCGGGTGACGCGCCTGCGCGGCATCTCGATGGTGATGGAGTTCGGATACGTTGCCGGCGCGGTTGACGCGATGCTCGCGACGTTCAAGTACCTCGGCGAGCAGTCATCCGGCATGGCGGTCACGAGCCGGCGCATCGGGGATCATCGGCGCGCCGCCCTGCTCCACAGCGCTTCCACGCCCGCCGCGCCGGCGGTTCTCGTCACTCATACCGCGCACGATCCCACGCTCGAAAAAGCACTGGACGGCGCGGGCTGTCCCGTCGCGCATCACACCGACAACTTCTACATGTGGCAGATTCTTGCGCCCGACAAACTTGCGATGCGGTTCGCGATGGCTCCGCAAGGCGCGTCAGCGCGCGCGTTCGAAATCTTCACCGATTCGCGATCCTTGTTCTGGACCGCCGACCGCTTCTGAACAATCGCTCAGGCGGCTCACGGGCGCTCGCGGCGCCGCGACCTTGCCAAGCTGGAGCGGCGAGGTCGAGCGGGTCTCGGGCGCCCGGCGTTTGCGGGGACGTACTCCTTTAGCGCCGCCACGAGGAAGTGTCGATTGGCCTCGGTTCGCCACGCTACGACGCCGGGGTCGAATGGCTTCTTCCCAAGCGTTCGAGCGAGCATCGGCTCGAAGATCACGCCGGCAAGGTTGACTGCGACGAGTTGCGCGGCGAGCCAGGCGAGTCGGGAACCGCTCGGTACGGTCTTCGGATCGCCATGCTGCTCGAGCTGTCGCACTACAAGGCCTGTAATTCTGGCGAACAGCGCCTGGCCGGCTGGGGTTGCTTCAAGCAATGCGCGGCGCAAGTAGCTTCGCAGGTGCGTATCGCCGGCAATGAGCCCGGACAGCCCGGCGGCGATCTGATTGCTGGCCACCTGCGCGTCGGCCGCCGTCGTGGTTAGCGCTGCGCTGAAGCGTTCGGCCACCATTGCTTCGACGGCGGCAACCAGGCCTCGCTTGGTGCCGAAGTGGTGCTGGAGCAGCGAGTGTGACACCCCCGCCGCAGTTGCTACCGCGCGGAAGGTTGCTGCTCGCTCGCCGTTTTTGCCTATGATGCGCATCGCCGACGACAGGATGGAGGCCCGGGCTGACTCTCGGGGTGGCGGCTGGCCCGATGAGTTCCGTTTTCCGGCTTGAGTCCGTTCGCGTACTCGGCGAATGACGGGTCTTTGCATACTCATCCGAATAGGCTCGCGGAGCCGCGCCGGTAAGGATACCTGGCTTTGACCTCGGCGCTGAGTTCGACGCCCAGTCCGGGAGCCGTCGGTGGCAGCAGGTATCCGTCGACGACCTTGAGCGGCTCGACCAGGGTCTCGACCTCCAGTGGATTGCGCATCACTGGTCGCTCAAGGATGAAGCAGTTCGGTTGGGTGAAGCCGAGGTGGTAGTTCGCCATCATGGTCGGCCCGCCGCCCCACACGTGCATCGCGACGCGCACGTACTGAGCGGCAGCCAGCTCGCATACTCGGCGGGCTTCGCCGATTCCCCCGACGATCGTCGCGTCCGGTTGCGCGATGTCGAAGGCGCCGGCACGGAGCCATTGCGCGAACGCGGCTGAGGTGGTGATGCCCTCGCCTCCGGAGATGTGGACTTTGCTGCGAGCCCGCAATTCCGCGTAAGGTGCGGGATCGAAGGGGGGCAGGAACTCTTCAGCCCACGCGAGGTGATACGGCGCCAACTGATCGAGCAGGTCCATTGCCTGCTTCACGCTCCAAGGCTGAGGGTTGAAGTTCTGCACGGCGTCGACCGCGAGCAGACGGTCCGGTCCGAGCACCTCTCGCACGGCGGCAACCCGCTCGGTCTCGACGGCTGGCTGGTACGCAATCGGATTCGCCCGCATCTTAAAGCCGAGGTATCCATCGCGGACGGCTTCTTCCGCGTGGCTCACGAGCTGGGCGAGCGTGAAAGTTGGGACACCGCCGCTCGCGTACAACGGAAGACGATCGTGAACGGCGCCGCCGAGCAGGGTGTGCACCGGGACTCCGAGCCGCTTGCCCAGGATGTCCCAGAGCGCGCACTCGATCGCCGACAGGGCCATCACGGTGGGCCCCGTCCTGCCCACGTAACTCGAGAGCCACTGGCAATCGCTCCAGCACTTCGCAATGTTGGTGCTGTCGCGGCCGACGAGAAACGGTTCGAAGAACTTGACAGCCTCGATCGCCAATTCCGGCATGTACACGCCGAGATACGTCTCGCCGACGCCCACGGTGCCGTCTGCGACCTCCACTTCGACGAAGACTGCGCTGCGCTGGCGGGTCTGAGCGCCGGGCGTGCCGTACGGAGTGGTCAGAGCAATAGCCTCGACTCGAGTGATCTGCATGCTATGACTATACAGTTGTATAGTCGGTGGTCAAGCAGGGCTGACCCCTGCACCCTCCGTCAAGAGATCGGCGCATCCGCGCGACGGGGGCGGAGTTTACCTCATGGGCGCTCGCGGCGGCGCGGGTTGTTGGCTAGTATTGGTTCGTTCATTCGTTCTTTCACTGGGTCGATGTGTTGGGGAGGTGGTGTGTGATGAAAGCTCTTTCGCCGTCCGGCGAATCCGTCGTCGGAAGCTCCGCTAGCCGAAAATTCAGCGGACGATTTGGCGGACAATTTGGATTGATCGCAGTGGCCGTCGCGCTCGCCGCGTTGACGTCTTCGCACACTGCCTTGGCCGCGCGCCGTCATCATGCCAGCGCCGCGCCCGCCCAAGAGGAGAGCGCTGCCAGCGCGTCGAACACCGGCCTGCAAGGTCCTTACACCGAGGCCTGCGTGCTCGAACCCGTCACCGGCACGGTCATCTTCGAGGCCAACGATCACACCCCGTGGCCGACCGCATCGCTGGCCAAAATGATGCTGATGCTGATCGTCGCCGAGAAAATCCACGACGGCTCGCTCAAGCTCACCGACAATGTAACCACCTCGCGCAAGGCGGCCGAGATGGGCGGATCGCAAGTCTATCTCAAGGAGGGCGAGACGTTCTCCCTCGATGACATGATGAAGGCTGTTGTCGTGCATTCGGCCAACGACGCGTCGGTGGCGGTCGCGGAATATATCGCGGGCTCGACTGACGCATTCGTAGTGATGATGAACCAGAAGGCCGCCGCGCTCGGGATGAAGGACTCGCACTACTACTCGGTTCACGGTCTGCCGCCCGCGCGGGGACAATCGGCCGACGTCGCCAGCGCTTACGACCAGGCAATTCTCGCGCGCGAGCTGATCAAATATCCCGACGTGCTGCGATGGTCGTCGATCGACACCGCGCCGTTTCGCGCCGGAACGTTCACACTGCGCAACACCAACCACCTAGTGCGGACGTATCCGGGATGCGACGGCCTCAAGACGGGATTCTATGACAAGGCGGGCTTCAACGTGGTCGCAACCGCAAAACGCGGCGATCTCAGGCTGGTCGCGGTTGTGCTCGGCAGTCAGCACAAGTTGACGAATTTCAAGCAAGCATCCGAGATGCTTTCGCAGGGATTTCTCAACTACGAGATGCATTCGGTCGCAAAGAAAGGCATGCCGATCGCGCAATCCGTTGCGGTGACCGATGCCGAAACTGCCAGCATCAAGCCGGTATGGGGCGCCGACGCAGGCGTCTTCGTCAAGCGTGGCGACGCAAACAACGCGATCAAGGTCGATTACAATCTGCCGCCTTCGATCGAGGCTCCGGTGAAGGCCGGGCAGCAGATCGGCACCGCTAATGTGACCGCCGGCGGCAAATCGGTGGCCACGATCGCGTTGCTCGCACCTTCCGATATCGCCAAGAAAGCCTCGCTGACTAAACGTTTGTTAGGAATATTCTGAGTCCACCTTGCCGCGCTTTACTCCCTGTGGGACATACTCGATTAGGTTATGCGGCGCGTACGTGCTAGCCTTGGTCGCGTAGTTCTGCTCGATGATCCCCAAAGACAAATTCTACCGCGCCTATATGGATTTCTTCGAGACTGCGGAGCGCAAGCGCCGCTGGAATCTTTTCGACGATGTCCCGTGGGACAAGCTTTCTCCCCGCGCCAATACCGAGGAACGCGCGATTCGTATCGAGACGTATTGCGCCGAGGAGATGTACTTGCCGGACTACAACGCGGCCGGCGTCAAGATGCTGCGCGGCGTGTTTGGGCTCTCATGGTTTCAGACTGCGTGGAGCTACGAGGAATCGCGCCACGGACTCGTGTTCCGCGAGTACCTGCTCCGTTCCGGGCTGCGCACGCAGGAGCAATTCGACAAGTTGGAGACCGACGTATTCTCGCGCTCGTGGAAACTTCCGTTCGCGACGCAGCGCCGGATGAGTTGCTATGGAGCGCTGCAGGAAGCGGCGACCTATCTCGCCTATCGCGCGCAAAAAGATCGCGCGGAACTCGAGAAAGACCGGACGCTCGAGGCAATTTTCTTTCTGGTCAGCCGCGACGAGGCCGCCCACGCCGGGTTCTACCGCGAGATGATCGCGATCGAGATGGCCGAAGACCGTATCGGCACGCTGGCGGATCTCGCGCACGTGATCGCGAATTTCAAGATGCCGGGCGACGGCCTGATTCCGAATTATCATGAAAACCTCAGAATCGGCGGCGGCGGAATCAGTCCACGCCTGTTCTTCACCCGGGCGGTGCTTCCCTTGCTCAAGCAGTTGGGCACCACTCGTGACGAGCTCAAGAGCGCCAGCGCCGCAGCGCCTCCACTGCGGGCTGCGTCTTAGCAGGCGCGATCCAACGCGATATAATTTCATCCGGCATAGTCGCTGCCTGATGCCGACTGCGTTGCGATGAACCGGAACCGACTCCTGTACGGCGCCGCGGCCCTGCTTGTCATTTGGGTTGGCGCCAACCTCGCGCTTCATTTCGGCCAGGAGCGCCACGATCGCCTCGACTACAATATCGACCAGCTTTTCCCGCTCGACAAACCGCCGCCGCCCGGCGAAATCTATGCCTCGACGCTGGCCGCGATCATGGACCATGAGCTGCACACGGGTTTCGGCTGGCGTCCCAACGATTTCTTCCTGTGGGGCCCGAAAGTCGGGCCGGACAACAACTCCGATCGCCAACTCGGAATCATCCAGGCGGTTCGCGAGACCACGCGCATCTTCAAGGATCACCTGACCAAGGTTTCCTCGAATCAGTACGATCCAAATCTTGTGATCGCCGACACCGACTTTCGAAACGACGCCGAGAAGTGGATCCTGCCGTCGCCCGAAGGCAAGTACGATGACGGCGTCAAGCATCTGCGAATGTACGTCGCCGGGTTGCACACCACGCCGCCGTCGTCGCGCGAGCTCAACACCCGGGCCGTCGAGTTAATCCGGTTGGTCCAGGCGTGGACCGATCTGCTTGGCGACGCGCACGCGAACCTGTACCGGAGCACAAAGGACGACGGCAGCCCGGTTCATAGCTGGGACTGCGACCATTATTTCTATCACTCGCAGGGTTATGCGCACGTGATGTATCACATGATGCAGGCGCTCGAGCGCGAATACGCCGGGCAGCTCAAGGACGACCCGATTCTGAAGACGCTGTTCAACGATTCGATCGACGCGCTGGGCAAGGCCGCCCTCATGAAACCATTGGTTGTCATGAACGGCTCGCCCGATGGATTGTTCGCGAATCATCGGCGCAACCTCGACGCCTACATCAACGAGGCGCGCCAGAAGATGTACTCGATACGCGAAGAACTGGAACGCTCCCCGCTATAGCGCAGCCGCTACAGCTCGATAAACGGACAGAGCAGCATCACGCCGCCGCGCACGAGCATTTCGAGCATCGCAGGCGCCCACCGGGTTGGGATGCCAAGCGCGCCGGCGGCCGCGGCAATCGCCCACGGCGTCGAGGCGTCAGAGCTGCCGGGCCGAAGTTCCAACCATCTGCGCTCGGCACGATAGGTCACCAGTTGGTGGCGCTGATGCTCGGCGATATGCGCGCGCTCTCGCGCGATTGCCACCGCGGTTGACAGCCCGCCGACTTCGTCGATCAGTCCACGCTCCTTGGCCGCCAGACCGCTCCAGATGCGCCCCTTGGCAACCGCTTCAGTCTGCTCGGGGCTGAGCCGCCGGCCTTGCGCGACCTTCGCGGTAAAGGCCGCGTACAGATGACCGATGGTTTCATTGAGCTGCGCGAGTTCGCCGTCGGTCATCGCGCGCGCCATCGACATCGCATCGCTGATGGGCGCGCTCTTGACGAAATCGAAATGGACGCCGAGTTCGTTGAGCAGATTGCCCAGATTGAACTTCGCGTACACGACCCCGATGGAGCCGGTGATCGTCGCCGGTTCCGCCACGATCGCGTCGGCCCCCGCCGCCACGTAATAGCCGCCCGAGCCCGCCACATCGCCCATCGAGACTACTACCGGCTTGCCGCGCCCCTGCGCCTCGCGCACGGCCCGCCACACCAGGTCGGAGCCTACCGCGGAGCCGCCGGGTGAATTTACCCGAAACACTATTGCGCTTACTCGTTCGTCGCGCGACGCGCGATCGATTTGCGCGGCCGTCGCGACGCCGCTGATAAATTCGCCGGTCGCCGGCGCCTCGCCCGAAATTACCGGCCCGCTGGCGTGCACCAGTGCGATTCGCGCGCGCCGCCCGCGCTCACGGGTAAAGACTGCGTGGCGCCGGTATCGCGCCATGCCAACGAACACTTTGCGCTTGGCCTCGGGATCGAATTCGGCGCGGATGTCTTCGATGTAGCCTTCGCGGTCGATCAGGTGATTCTCGACGGCGAACTTTGCGCTGACGAATCCCGCCGCGATCAGCTCGCGCGCGCGTTGCGCGGTCAGTTTCCGGGCCGATGCGATCGTCTCGATCAGGATTTTTTCCCAGTCCGCGACGATCGCCTCCATGCTCTCGCGCACCGCCAGCGACATCGTGTCGCGCCCGAACGTCTCGGCGGCGCCCTTGTACTCTTTCCATTGCAGGGTTTGCGCCTGGATCTTCAGCTTGTCGAGCGCGCTCTTCAGGAAAACGCCGCCGGTCGCCACACCAAGCATTGTGAGCATCGTGTCGGGATTGGCGACGATTTCCCCCGCTCCGGCCGCGACCAGGTATTCGCGCAGCCCCGCGCTATCGCCTCGCAGCAGCGCGATCACCCGCTTGCCGCCCGCCTGCGCGGCGCGCAGCAGGCGGTGGATTTCGTGTGCGGTGGCCAGACCGGCGCCGAACTGCGCGATCTCGACGACGATCGCACGAACGTCGTCATCGATGGCCGCCGACTCGAACACGTAGCGTAGATGGTCGAGGCTCTGCGCGCCGCGGCGCATGAGCCGATCGAGCGGCGAGCGACTCACGTCCTCTTCGATCGGACCCGCCAGGCGAACTATCACGACGGCGTCACGCGGGATTTGCGCGGGCCTGACGACGGCAAACCAGAATGCCGCCACCATCGCCACCGCGACTCCAAGGATGGCAATTCCCGCCTTCCACTCGCCGGACGCGCACGCAACCGAGCCGGCGGCACTCAAAATCGCGACAACAATTGCGAGTCGAGCCTCGCGGCTTATCCACAATCGTTCAATAAACGGATTCTTCATCGGTCGCCTTTTTTGATCGCTCCTAATACAGTACCGTTTTTGAATGCCCAGGTCTTTCTTCATCGTGATTCTTGCGTTGGCTGCCGCGAGCGTTGTGTCGTGCTCGACTGCGAACGCGCCCAAGCCAGCGCCTCCCCCATTTGTCGCCCGTTCGACCACTTTGGAGGTCACCACGGGCATCAAGGTGCTGACCAACGTCGGGATGCCGAATGGATTCGCGCCGATTCCCACACGTCCTCCCATCTGGCTGCAGGAAGGCGAAGAGATTGGGGTCGTCGGGACTCAGGCCGGGCACACGATTATGTATGGCTTGGGAGGCGCCGCGTGGCGAACCGGCCGTATCCTGGCAGCGGAGACGGGGCCGGCCGCGGCCGAGGAGGGAACTATCGCGGACCTCGCCGCGAGCCCCAACGGCCTGACGCTCGCGACCGCGATGGTCGCGCCGGGCGGGAATCGAGTCGATGTGATCCTTCGCGACCTGATCGCCACCGGCGCGGGCAACGTGATCGCCAGCTTCAATGGCCGGTACGATTCCATCTCGATGGACTGGCTGAACAATGCGACGATCGCGCTTGCACTACGACGGCATCCCGAACCGCTCGAGGCCGGCGCCAACGGCGAAGCGTTGAAGTCCGAACCAACCGAACCCACCGAGGAGCTGCCGCCGAATCGCGCGGACGGATTGCAGCTGATCGTCGTCACCGGCGCCGGTTCCGTCGCACCGCTGAAGTTCTCATGCCCGATGTCGGCGCTCAGTTGGAGCGCGCACAGCGTCTATGCGGTCGGCCAGGGCGACGCGGGCGCTCGGCCGATCATCATCGATCGGCGCAACTCCACCTGCACCAAATTTCACGTACCCGTGCCTATCCATGTGCTCGGTTGGGACCAGGATGACGAAGGGTCATTCCTGTATGTCGGGCCCGACGCCTCGCACCGTACGATTGGCGTATTCAAGTACAACATCGCGACCGGAGCCGAAAAATTGCTGGGCATATCGACCAGCGCAGCCTCGTTCACCGGCACCGGCAACACGATTACGGTGGGCAATCAGAAGCTCGCGTTCAAGCTGGCGATCGAGCGTCCCGAGGCGCCGCTGCTTGCGCAACTCGCAATATCGCGACCCGACCAAAGCGAGGTCGATGTGAAATCGCTGGGCTTCGAGACTACGGCGGAAATGCTCGCGCACAGCGCCATGGCCTATTCGAGGAGTGCCAATGAAGCCGCGATACAAACCTATGCGCCGAGTCTGCCGGTGGCGTGGCGAAAAATCGTCACCTATTCGCTGAAATACGATACTGCGTTTCTACTGGCCGAGGGTCCGGCCCGCGGTACCGTCACGATGAGCTGGTCGCTCAGGGGTCGATGGCTGGCGTTTCTAGACGGCGACGCGACGGCAGGCACGGTGATGACTGTGCTCGCACCGCCGCGGTAGTTTTTCTAGCTGCCCTCCTGCGCGCGATTCCCCCAGTAGTCCGCCGCGGTCCGGAATGCCGCCGCGGCGCGCTCGAAACTCTCGAACACGACCAGGCCACGCGCGCGCGCAAGCTCCTTGCCCCGCGCCACGATCACCTCGAGGTGCGCAGGATGCATCACGACGGCAAATGGCTTGGTCGAGCGTCCGGCAAAATCCGACAGCTTGTCGAGCAGGCCCGCGATCTCATCCTCGTGCGCGGCCCAGCGCGACGCACGCAGCCCCGTGCCAATCTCCAGCACGATTGCGTCAATGACCGGATCGCGTTCGAGGACCTCGAGGATGCGATCGAGATTGCCCTGATCATGCCCCGCGCCGATCGTGCCGCCCGCGTCGAGCGGATTGCGGTAGCTGCCGCCGATTATGTTGAAGAACGTCTTTAGCTCGTCGTACGACGATTCCGATAGCGCGGGAATCTCGAGCCCCGCCGTCGCAAACGTGTCGGTGATTACCACGGATTGGCCGCCGGTCATCGCGACCAGCCCCATCCGCCTGCCGCCGATGCGCTTGGCGCGCGCAAACAGCTCGACCACGTCCAGCATCGCATCGAGGCTGGCGACTTCAACCGCGCCGCTTTGGCGCACGACGCTGCGCCAGGTCGCCTCGGCAGTCGCCAGCGATCCGGTGTGCGACAACGTAGCGCGCGCGCCCGCCTCGGTCACCCCACCCTTCCAGATGACCACCGGATGACGCTCGGCCGCGTGCCGGACGCTGTCGAAGAAGCGCCGCCCGTCGCGCACGCCCTCGATATACATCCCGATCGCGCGGGTCGCCGGGTCCGCTGCCATCAAGTCGATATAGTCGGCCGCCTCGAGCACCAGCACGTTGCCGATCGACGCCGCCTTGTTGACCTTGATCCCGCGGGTCGGCGCCTGGAGGCAAAAATTGATCGTGTGCGTGCCGCTTTGCGAGATGAAGCAGACGTCGCCCGCCGCGCCGGCTTTTTCTTCGGGAAAATTGCACAGACCCGCCGCCGGGCTGTACAGCCCCATGCAATTGGGGCCGACCAGCGCGATCTCCGAGTTGATCGCGATCTCGCGCAGCTCGGCTTCCAGGCGGATTCCCAGCGCCTCCGACGTTTCCGAAAATCCCGACGTGAAAAATCCAATCGCAGCCACGTGGTTGGCGACGCAATCCTTCAAAATCCGCGGCGCGATCTGCCGCGGGACGGCGCTTACCGCGTAATCGATTGGCTCCGTGATTTCGGCCAGGCTCTTGCGGTTCTCCACCCCCATCGCTTCGATTCCAGCTATCTCGTTGGGATCGATTTGGACCGAGTAGAGCTTGCCCTTGAGATGCGCCATCGCGCGGATCCACATGTACCCGCTCATCCGCTTGTCGCCGATCACGGCAACTACGCGCGGGTTGAACGCGCGCTCGAGATTTTTGAGCCGCGCTGTACGATGCGGGTCCGGCTGCAACGTCTCGCCCGCGGGGGTGGCGAGCACGATTCGCGCATCCAGGATTGCCAGCCCGTCCTCATACGCGACCACCGGATTGAGATCCAGTTCGGAGATTTCCGGATGGGTCGCGGCGATTCCCGAGATGGTCTCGAGAATCGAGACGATCGCATCGATATCGACGCCGGGATGACCGCGGACCCCGCGCAGGATCTCAGCGCCGCGCAGCCGCGCGAGCATCGATGCCGCCTCGCGTCCGCCGATCGGCGCCAGCGCCAGCGCCGTGTCCTTCATCACCTCGACCAACACGCCGCCCAAGCCCACCATCACCATCGCGCCGAATCGATCGTCGCGGTACGTCCCTGCCAGCAGCTCGACGCCCGCCTTCGCCATCGGCTGCACGGCAACGCCTTCGAAGCGCGCGTCGCGGGCGCGTGCGGCGAGATTGCGGCCAATTCGCTCGAACGCATCGCGCACCGCGCCCTCATTTTCCAGATTCAGCTCGACGCCGCGCACGTCGCTCTTGTGGCTCACATCCGGCGACAGCACTTTCAGCACCACCGGAAATCCAATCCGTGACGCCGCCCGCACCGCGTCGCCGGCCGTCAATGCGGACTCCGGCACCACCACCGGCAGGCCGAGCGAATGCAGGATTCGCTTGCTCTCGATTTCCGTAAGAACGGTTCGTCCACTGGAACGAGCCGACGATATTAGCGATGCAACGATGGAGTCAGTCACGCTTGTCGCGTATAGCAGAGCCGAACAACTATTTGAACCACAGCCGGCGGGCGCCGCCGATGGCGCGCGAATCCGCGCGTCAGGCTGCGTCCTCCCCTGGCGCAACCTGAGCGGGTATTTTAGGTGAGCTGCGCGATCCTTCTATTTTGAAAGGCGCAGAAGAATCTTCGCCGCGATAATCTGGAAGACGTTCGTTAGGTCCTGTTGGCAATTCGCCGATGGGCAATCCGCATACTCGTAGTCGCCTTGTGGCTCGCTTGAGTCGTACGTAGCGGCACCCTTAATGTTAGCGAGATCTTCCAAGTACGCCGTGTTGATCTTATTGCCCAGGCCGATCGTATAAATCGTGATTTTATTCGTACTGTTACGCATCACGCTCGCCAGTTGCTCTGTGCGCCACGTCGCGTCGTTGGTAATGTTGGTTACGGTGAGCGCACTGCCCACTCCTGGGGCCTCCACGGGAAAAGTAATCGGCGTCGAGGCGGTCGCATTAGGACAAGAGACCGCGGTGTAATACGGTGACCCTGATGGCGCCGACGTCGGGTTCATAAAAAAGGGAGTGGTCCCTGAACCGCACTCGACGGGCGCGCATCCGCCATAGTTCACAGGAGTATTGGAGGCCGGGTTCCTCGTGGTGGGCGGGTTGCCGCCAGTACAATTCAGAACGTCGTGGGTAGTGGAAGCAGTCGAAGTAGTGACATTGGTTGGAAGTCCGTCGGTATTGGCGTAACCGTCGGTAAAAAAGACCGCCACTCTTATTATGTTCGTCCTTATAGGCTGACTCAGAATCTGGTTGAACCCATCCTGCAAACCGGCCTGGGCGAAGGTGGCGCCACCGAAGATCATGGATTCAACTGAGTTGTCTATTGGAGTCACAAACGACGGAGTCATTGCCACGTCAACTGTATCGAGCGTCGAGAAACTGATCTCTGCAACGGTGTCAACGCCCTGGTCGAAATTGGTGACGAAGTCTTCGACAGCGGTGGGGAGCGCCGCCTGTCCGCCATTATTAGTCATGGAGCCCGATCGGTCCAGGATTATCGACATAACCAGCGGATTGCGCAGAGCTGTGGCACTTGCGGAGAGGGTCAACGTCTTGTAGCTGGTCCCGCCGGTGATGAGGTCCAGCACACCGAGGAAGTAAGTGTTGAGCGTGGCGCTGGCATTGACGGTGGCAATCGTGTTGCCTTGGGCGTCTAGACTCCAGTTCACTGTAGCCCCGGTACTGCTGCCGAGGCCCGCCATTGATTTATAGTTGGCAAGGAACACATTCGACGCGAGCGCCGCAGCCTTAGTCTCCCCCTCGTTCAAGTTCTTTATCGCCGCAAGTGCTGCCGCATCCACTGACTTGGACAGCGTCGTCTTGGTGATATAGGCCATACCAAGGTCAATGGAGAGAGCGACGAACACAATCAGGACAGGTATGATGAGAGCAAGCAACACGAAAATTTGTCCATGCTCGTTTTTTCTATTTTTCACTTGATGCAAGATGTTCACCTCATCTTTGCCCTTAGAAATATGCGACGTTATACAACGCCGTCGGCATGTTGATCGCGTTATTTGTCAGTGCTCCGATCGGAGTGGCCGCCGTGAATTGGTAGAATATCTCCGTAATATACATCGTCTGGCCCGCCTGGAGCGGCGTATTACCGGCCGCGAACACGGCCGGTATGCCGGGCGTGTTGCCGGGAGTTACCGTGCCTCCGACTGTACTCCCTACCTTACTTGTTGCCGAAAGACCCCCCTGCGAGTATTGGCCAGTGATCTGATAAACCGGGGGTTTGGTGTTGTCGGCTGCCGTGTTTTGGACTGCCGTCATGATTACTTTGCCGTATGAGGCTATGTTCAAACCGGATTCTCCCGCTATCACGGCTTGGGTCGAGCACGTCAAAGTTTCCATCGGCTCGACGGTGCCCGCGCCTGAACAAGTATTAATGCGTGACGACAGACTCGATCCTTGCCGGGTCAGTTGGGCGACCACCTGCATGGTATACAGGGCGCGACCGAAATCGATCGCTGCGCACATCATGATGAGGAGCAAGGGCACTATAAACGCGAACTCCACCATCGCCTGACCGGAGTCGTTAGCTGTGAGCTTGGCGCGGGCTGAGCAGTAAAACGGTGACATAATCGCTATTGCCTATTTGGTGGTGCTTGGGTCGAACGACTCATTCTTGAAGGTGGCGCTTGAAGTGAAAGTGTAAGTTGGCGGGAGTAAAAGCCATGAAAGCACCGGCGTCAGCAACGGCACGCTCGCGTTCAGCGTGAGCGTCACGGTGTCACCCGGGTTGCCCGCCGCGCCAGCGGTGCCAGTTTTATCCAGAGAGTTGTAGCACGAGTCGCTAGGATTCGAGCACGAGCACGGACCTGCCGCCCCGGACGGAACACTGCAAATTTGCACGTTCGAGGCATCCACGCCGGGTATGCTTATTTCGTTTTGAATCGTATCAATAATCGACTGGATGCGGGCCCCGGCTGACGTTTCCTGCCCCGTGGAGGCATACCGGCCTCCATCATCGACGGCCTGTTGCACGTTCAATTCCGCGAACATCAGCCACCCGAACTCCATCACCGCAAAGCACAGCACAAGGAAGAAAATCAGGACCATGGCGAATTCCACCATGTCCTGACCCTTCGAGAATCCGAATCTCGACGCTCCCGGTTTAGGGAGCGGAACCAGGCCAATCTCGCCTAACCTGCGACCGTTAAGCTTCCCCATATGATCGCTCCAGCATGCGGAAACGACACGCATCGGCTGTGCCAGCTAAAATGGTTTCACTTCGCTGAACTTTTTCTAGAAAATTCTGCAAAGTTGCTTTGCTTGCTACGCCGAGCAGTTGCAACCGCGCGACATTCCGGCGGGTATTGAGAGCGCGATGAAGCGCCATCATTTATGCCACCCTGCCAACTGCGAAAATATGTATCCCCCGCGCCCTGTCAGACTTTTCTCACTGTAAAGAAACTACTCATTATGTTGCAAGCACCTAATGAGTCAAGTAGAGACTCAGTCTTTATCACTGTTTGCTCTTGATTGGTTACGTCCCGTTGAGACCGTGAATTAATGCCTATAACCTACTTCGGCATTCTCTGCGTGCGTCATGCCCATGTCAAGAGCGCTGCGTCCTCTTAGCTAGAGCCAACGCGCCGCTCAGGCTGAAAATTCCTTCGTACAGCGCCCGTCCCACGACCACGCCCACAACCCCCGCGTCGAATCGCATCCCAAGCGCGCCAATGTCGTCGAGACTTGCGACGCCGCCCGACGCGATAACTGGAATGCGCACGGCCCTGGCGATATCTTCCATCCGGGCGGGATCGACGCCCACCTGCGCGCCATCGCGCGAGATGTCCGTCACGATCGCGACCGCGATTCCCGCAGCGCGAAACCGTTCCCCCGCCTCGGCTATCGTGAGCCGGCTGGTCTCGACCCATCCTTTGACGGCAAGCCGGCCCTCGCGAATGTCGATTGAACCGAAAATCATCCCCGGGAACTCGCCGCAGGCGCGGCGGACCAGCTCGGGATCGAGGATTGCGGCGGAGCCAATCGAGACCCGGTCGGCCCCGCCCGCGAATGCCGCGCGAACCGCCTCGATCGTGCGCAGCCCGCCGCTGACGTCGATAGCGCATTTCACCGCCGCGCGAATTTTGGCGATCGCTTCGATGTTTCGCGGTGCGCCGGCAATCGCGCCATCGAGATCGACGATATGGATTAGCGCTGCCCCTTCCTGCTCGAAGCGACGCGCGGTCTGGCCGGGTTCTGCCCCATAGACGGTGGCCAGGTTCATGTCGCCGCGGAGCAGGCGCACGACTTGGCCGTCCTTCAGGTCAATCGACGGAATAACGGTGAAGTTTTCGAACAAGCGCCCTAGCTGAGCGTGCCTTTGGTCGAAAGCACGCCTGAAAGCCGCGGCTCGCGCCCGGTTGCATGGTCCATCGCACGCGCCAACGCCTTGAAGGTTGCCTCGATGATGTGATGCGGGTTGCGGCCGCTGACCAGGTTGAGATGCAAATTCATCCCGACTTCGTCCGTCAGCGCCTTCATAAAATCATGCACCAGCGCGGTCTGAAAGTTACCGACCCGCTCCTGGCTGATCGGGACGTTGTAGCCCAGGTAGGCGCGCCCGCTGATATCGACAATCGCGGTACAGACGGCCTCGTCGAGCGGCACCGTCGCCTCGCCAAAGCGCTTGATTCCCGCGCGATCGCCCAGCGCCTCTCGAAACGCCCTGCCCAGCACCATTCCGACATCTTCGACTGTGTGATGGTCATCCACATGCAAATCGCCCTTGGCCTCGACCATCAAGTCGAAAAATCCATGGCGCGCGAAGCTTTCGAGCATGTGATCGAGGAACGGAACCCCGGTCTTTGCCTCGCCGCGCCCTGTGCCGTCGAGCTTGAGCGCGACGGTGACCGAAGTCTCGCGCGTCTTGCGTTCGACTTCCGCGCTGCGCTTGGCCTCGGCCGGCGCAATTTGCGCCACTGGCCGCGCGGCCTTATCTCTATTTTGCAAACCGACTTTTCGTTTGTTCTGCATTCCGATTCCGTCCTGCCCGCTT
>NZ_DATCTO010000098.1 GCF_036567905.1 Candidatus Binatus sp. | reverse complement strand
AGCGATTGCGATTTCCGCCGCCGCCACCGCCCTCTCTGCCGCCACGCCGGCGATCGCCGCCGCCGCCACCGCCGCGCGGGCCACCGGTGCTGGCGCGAGCCTCGTCAATCTTAATCTTTCGGCCCTTCAGGTCGGTGTCATTGAGTGTCTGGATCGCGGTGGCCGCCTCGGTCGCATCGGCCATCTCGACGAAACCGAAGCCGCGCGACTGCCCCGAGAATTTGTCGGACACGACGACCGCGCTCTCGACCTTGCCCGCCTGCCCAAACAGCTCTGCCAGGTCTTCCTGCGTAACCGCGTAGGCCAGATTGCCTACATACAATTTAGTGGGCATAAAAGCCCCTCCTTGTGAATTTGCCGGGAAGCTCCTATACAGACGACCATCCGGGATTTTGACCGGGATCCGTGAGAAAGGCGGCGTCCGGGGCGTTTCGATCCTGAAATTAAGATAAGCGCGGCGCGAAGCGGTGTAAAGCAGGGGTGACCCCTGGCCGTGGCGACGGCGTGAAGGAAGAATCACCTGCGCGGTGGGCGGCAGGGGCTGCGGCCCCTGCACCCGCAGTGAGAAGACGCGAAAATCTGCGCAGCGCATCTTTTCGCGGCTACGCGATGGAAGAGGCAACGGCGCGGAACGCTCACCTACCGGCCATCGAGGAAATCGCGGACGTACTGATTCACCAACTCGGGCTTCTCATTCTGCACCCAATGGCTGGAGTCCGCGATGTACTTGATCTCAAATGGACCGGTGAACAGCCCCTCCATCCCGTAGGTCAGTTCCTTCCCGAGTGCGAAATCCTGCTCGCCCCAGATCAAAAGCGTGGGCGCCGAGATCTTCCGGTCGATCCATGGGTTGGAGCCGGGACTGGCCATGAAGCCGGTGCGGAAGTTCGCGCGATAGTAGTTGATCGCGGCGGTCAGCGAATAGGGATTGCGAAAGGCGGCGCGGAAGTAGTCGAGATCGTTTTCGCTGAAGACGTTTTTCTGAAGCGTCGTGCCTCGCAGCGCATTGACGAGCGCCGCATAATTGCGCCGGCGCGGGCGATTCGCATCGTGAGCCCGCTCTTGAGAGTGATTTTTTCGAAGCGCCAGGGTTCCGGCATGGGTTTGCTAATTAGCACAAGTGCGAAGTGGCGCGCGCGGGAAACAGGAAGGAGAAGATCCGGGGTGCCTCGGCTCCGCAGACTCCGCTCGGGATGACCGAGAGGAGCGGAATCGATTCAGGCGGCGACTTTGGTCGTACCCTGCATCGCGGGCAACTCGGGATTGCAGATGTAGCGAATCTTCGGCAGCGTCACGTCGGCGGTCGTGAAGGTTGCGGAAATCGGATTGGCGAGGCGCAGATTGGCGCCAGCGCCAAACGCGTCGTTGTCGAGCAGGATAACCCGCGGTTTGCCGCGCTCCGCCTTCGAGAAGGTGAACTCGGGATCGACTTGCACGAGAACCAGTTTGCCGTCGTCGTGGTTGCGGGCCAGATGCATGCTCGCGATGTACTGGATATCGCCGCCGGAGATCACGTCGCGATCGAGCAGCTCGCATTCGAGCACCGGCTTGCCGCCGGCGCTGGCATGGGCAACCACCCGGTCGTGGCGGATAGAGAGCTTCACCTCGCCCGCGACCGTTGGATATCCCCATCGTGCAGCCAACTCGCGGCGCGCATTTTCATTGTCGCAGAAACTGCGCAACACGAAGCCGCGCGGACGAACGCCGGTGCGGCCCGAGACGCGCAGCTCGGCAATCGAGAACGGGCCGACGGGGCTGTCGGGATAATTGGTGACGCAGAAAGTTGCGTACTCCGGAATCGACGGATGCATCGTGGCCGGGAGCAAGTTGTCCGCGGGATCGTCATCGATCTCCATATTGAGCGTGACGATTCGCGCGCCCTTGAGGATCCACGGCTCGGTTTTGTAGCCGTTGATCGCGGGCGCCGACTTGGCCCACGCAGCCAGATCGAGCTTTCCATAACGCGGTGGCATCAACGACCTCCTGCGGCGGCGGAGGCGGATTCGCTCGCACCCTGAAAATGAGGCATCACTTCTTTGGCGAACAGGCGCAAGCTGTCGAGCACCTTTTGCTGCGGCACGGTCTCGAGCGCATTGAGCAGGAAGTTGACGCGATCGCATCCGACCGCTTCCCATTTCTTCATCTCGCGCAAAATGCGCGCGGGATTTCCGATCGCGATACCCTCCGGCGCGCCGGACGCATCGCCCGGACCCGACGCCTCCTGACGAAGCGAAGGCAGCAGCCCCAGCGACGGGTACGATTTGCTTGGATACGCCTCGCGCACAGAAAGTAACTGGGCGGCGAGGTAATTGAAGGTGCCGGTAAGGCGCCGGCCTATCTTGACGCCCTCGGCTTCGTCTTCATGGCAGTAGAGGAAGTTCACCGTCGAGACGGCTTCATTGACAAACTCGCCGACCGGAGTGCAGTCGCGGATTATCTTGCGATAGCGCTTGACCTTCTCCTCTTGCTCGGCGAACCCGCCGAAGGTCAGCCCCAGGCTGCCCATCCCGCGGTCGGCCGCGTCGATCTCGGTGCCGGGACTGGTGACTGCGACCCACAGCGGCGGATGCGGCTTCTGGTAGGGCTTGGGAACTATGGTCCGCTGGGGCATCGACCACGATCGTCCCTGGTACGAGAAACGTTCCTGGGTCCACATCTTGGGCAGGCAATGGACGAACTCGTCCCAGGTTTTCTTGGTCTCGTCGGGGCTGGCGCGAAAGCCGGCCAGTTCCGTCCAGGTTGCGGAGCGGCCGGTGCCGACGTCGAGGCGGCCGCCGGAAAGAATATCGAGGACGGCGGTGCGCTCGGCGATTTTGATCGGATGATTGAACTCGGGCACGCACACGATGATGCCGTGACCGACGCGCATTTTTTTGGTCTTCATGGCGCACGCGGTCAGGAACAGCTCGGGGGCCGGGCAATGCGAATATTCTTCGAGGAAGTGATGCTCGACGGCCCACACGGAATCGAAGCCGAGTTGATCGGCCAGAGCGACCTGCTCGAGACAGTTGTCGTAGACGGTTTTTTCGGTTTCGCGCCCCCATGGCCGCGGTACGGAGATTTCATAGAAGAGGCCAAATTTCATTGCTCCACCTCCGGCACAATGTTCGTTTATCGCAAAGCCGGGGATATCGAAAGTCCGGCGGGGCGGCTTCATGCAGCGGCACGGGTGACCCCTGCACCCGCCGTTAAGGCCGCGCTCCGCTGTCGCGCGCGGCCCCTGCCGCGGGCGTGCGACTCATCCGCTTCATGCGGCGCCGGAATGGAGGTCACGGCCCATGCGCTCGCGGCCGAGCAGGATGACGACGGCTGCGAAGAGCATCACGATTGCGGCGATGCCCGCCAGCGTCGCGCCATAGCCGAATCGTTCGGCCAGCAAGGCTTGACTGACGGCGACGCCCGACGCGAGCAACACTCCGGTCTGATACGCGAGGCCCGAGAACAGACCGCGAACTTCCGGCGGCGAGAGCTCGGTCAGATGCGCCGGGACGACACCCCATGCGCCCTGCACCATGAACTGCATGAGAAATGCGCCAAGCGTCAGCACCGCGAGCGTGCCCGGATAGATCCACAGCGGTATGACCGCGCCGGCGCATATCACCGCGGCCGCCATCGCGCGCCGCCGCCCAATGTGGTCGGACAAGTAGCCGAAGATCAGGCCGCCGAGCAGCGCGCCCACATTATAGATGAGCGCGATCGTCGCCACCGTGCGGGTGTCGAAGCCGCGCTGCTTTTCGAGGAAGGTCGGATACATGTCCTGGGTGCCGTGCGAGGCGAGATTCATCATCGTCATCAGCACGCATAGGTAGAGGAACAGCTTCCAGTTGGCGCGAATTGCACGGCGAATCTGCGACATGTCGGGGCGCGTGCGCTGCCATGCCTCCGACTCGGGCACGTGGGAGCGGATGTAGAGCGTCAGCAGGGCGGGCGCGCCGCCGAGAAAGAACATCGCGCGCCATCCATAGTGCGGGAAGACGAAGAAGAAGGCGGCGGCCGCGAGCAGGTAGCCGACCGCGTAACCCTCCTGCAGCAAGCCGGAAAAAAGTCCGCGCAACCGGGGCGACACCGCTTCCATCGCGAGCGACGCGCCCACCCCCCATTCGCCGCCCATCCCGATTCCGTACAGCGCGCGCATCAGCAGGAACCATCCGTAGCTCGGGGCAAAGCCGCTTAACACTTCGATGACGGAATAGAAGATGACATCGACCATCAACGGGATGCGGCGCCCGTAGCGGTCGGCGACCCAGCCGAACACGAGCGCGCCGAGCGGACGCAGTGCGAGCGTCGCGGTGATCGTAAACGCGATGTGCGAGATGGGGCGATGGAACTCCTTGGCGACGGCGGGCATCACGAAAATCAGGATGAAGAAATCGAAAGCGTCGAGCGCCCAGCCAAGAAAGCTCGCGAGCACGGTGTGCGCGGCCTCGGAAGCGGTGACCGGGCGCACGGGCTCGGCGGAGACGGCGGGAGAATCCATGGCGTGCAATGATTAATCGAACTGGCGCGACGGCGAAAGGAGAGCAATCCGGATCCATCTAACTTGACTGTAATTCCCGGCACTCCCTATAGTTTATATTCGGAGTTGGGCGAGTCCTGCGGCAACGCGGAAACCTCGTTCAGGCAATGGGTTCGGGGTTGGTTTAGAGATGCAAAGAAGCGAACAAATGACCTTCTGGGAGCGGATTTACATCCCCGAAATCATAAGAGGCCTTGCGGTCACCAACTACCACCTTTTTCGCAACCTCGGGCTGCATACCGCCCATCTGTTCGGCATGAAGCGCGGGGTCAACGCGACCTCGACCACTCAATATCCGGAGGAGCGCAAGCGTTATTCCGACAATTTTCGCGGCAGCCATCGGCTGACGCTGCGCGAAGATTCCTCGGTGCGATGCACCGCGTGTTTTTTGTGCGCGACCGCGTGTCCGGCGCAATGCATCTACATAGAAGCGGGCGAGTCGCCCGATCCGCAGGTCGAAAAATTCCCGGTGCGCTACGAGATCGACACGCTGCGCTGCATCTACTGCGGGCTGTGCGTCGAGGCATGCCCGTGCGACGCGATTCGGATGGACACCTACGTTCATCCGCGCATCTGGGGTTTCGACCGCAAGGATTTCGTCGAGCCCAAGGAACTGCTGATGCATCGCTCGCGCGTGCTGGCCGAAAAAGGCCGCGACGGCAATATGGACGAGATGTTGGCGTGGTACCGCGAACAGGACGCCGCGGTTTACGATCCGCAGCGGCCGGAGATGAAGACCTACACCAATCGCGAAGCGCCCAAGCATTACGCGGAAGCGCCGGACCATATCGACGATCTCACGGTAATTGACCGGCATCCGGCGCGCGCCGGCAAGTAGCCCGATGACCCGGGTGACTATCGGCCTGACGCTGGCGGGTCTGATCGTTTTGTTCATCGCCTACGCCAACGGCGTGGGCGTAATTCACGGCGGCGACGTGGTTGGCCACATGTACTGGGCAACCGGAGCGCTGACGCTGGTGGCGCTGTCCAACTTTATCGCGGTGGCGCACCTGGCGCGCGCGGAGCGAATGATCCGGGAACTGCGCGCGCTGTGCGAGAAGAACGGCATCGAGTACGGCAGCGATTGAGCTATACTTAACGGTCCAAGGCCGGAGCATCGTGCCGGCCGCGGAGGTGACGCGATGACGCAGATTGAAGCCGCCCGCAAGAACATAATCACCCGGCAGATGACCGAAGTTGCCGAGGACGAAGGTTTCGCCGCCGAAGACATTCGCGCGCTGGTGGCGACCGGCGAGGTCGTGATCCCGCACAATATCCATCACGATTTCAGGGCAATCGGAATCGGCAAAGGCCTGCGCACCAAGGTCAACGCCAACATCGGCGCGTCGAACTTCCATCAGCTGATCGAAGAGGAAGTCGAGAAACTTTACACCGCGATCCGCTACGGCGCCGACTCGGTGATGGATCTTTCGACCGGCACCGACCTCGACAAAATACGCGCGGAGATTCTGTCGCGATGCACCGTGATCCTGGGCACCGTGCCCATCTACCAGCTCGGCTCCGAGCGCACGATCATGGAGATGGAGGCCGAGTACTTTATCGACGTTATCGAGCGGCAGGCGCGCCAAGGCGTCGATTACATGACGCTGCATTGCGGAGTCACGCGCGAGAGCGTGAAGCGGCTGCGCGGGCATCGGCGGATCGAAGGTATCGTGTCGCGCGGCGGAGCGATGCTGGCGGCATGGATCGATCGGACCGGCAACGAAAATCCGCTATACGAGCACTTCGACGAAGTCTGCGCGGTGCTGCGCGAGCATGACGTGACGATATCGATCGGCGACGGGCTGCGGCCAGGCGCCACCGGCGACGCGACCGATCGCGGGCAAATCGCGGAGCTGCTGCTGATGGGTGAATTGACCGAGCGCGCGCGGGCGATGGGCGTGCAGGTGATGATCGAGGGTCCCGGCCATGTGCCGCTCGATCAAATCGAAGCCAACGTGAAGCTGGAGAAGCGAGTCTGCGGGGGCGCGCCGTTTTATGTGCTCGGGCCGCTGACCTGCGACGTCGCGCCGGGCTACGATCACATCACCGGCGCGATTGGCGGAGCGATCGCGTCGGCGGCGGGGACCGATTTCCTGTGCTACGTGACGCCCGCCGAGCATTTGCGGCTGCCCGATATCGACGACGTGCGCGAAGGAGTGATCGCGACGCGAATCGCGGCTCACTCGGGCGACCTGGTCAAGGGAGTGCGCGCGGCGAAAGTGTGGAACGATCAGATGTCGCGATACCGCAAGGCGCTCAACTGGGAAGGGATGTACGCGATGGCGATGGACCCCGACAAGGCGCGCCGCTACAAGGAAGAAAGCGAGGCGGCGGGTTCCAACGTCTGCACGATGTGCGGCTCGTTGTGCTCGATCAACATCGACAATGCGGCGATTAAATTCACCAGGCGGCGCTCGCTGGCCGAGGCTGCGTCGCAAGCCGCCACCTGAATTTATGGCGAAAACTTCGAAGAACATCCTCGACGAAGCACGCTCGACAATTAAGCAGATCGATATCGACGAAGCGCGCCGGATGATCGAAAAGTCCGGCGCCGTGCTGGTTGACGTACGCGAAAGCGACGAGTGGCGGCAGGGCCATATTGCGCAAGCGGTCGCGATTCCCCGCGGTTTCCTGGAACTCAGAATCGAGGAGCGCGTCCCCGACCGCCAGACGCCGGTCATTGTGCAGTGCGCGTCGGGCATCCGCTCGCTGCTGGCGGCGCGAACGCTCGGCGAGCTCGGTTACGAAAACGTGTACAACCTGACGGGCGGTTTCAGCGCGTGGAAGGATCGCGGCCTGCCGTGGGTTGCGGATCGCGCGTTTACCGCCGCGGAGCTGACCCGCTATTCGCGCCATTTGGTAATTCCCGAGGTCGGCGAAAAGGGACAGGCAAAACTGCTCGACGCCAGGGTGCTGCTGCTCGGCGCCGGCGCGCTCGGCTCGCCGTCGGCGCTGTACCTGGCGGCGGCGGGAGTCGGCACGATCGGCCTGGTGGATTTCGACGTGGTCGATCTGTCCAATCTTCAGCGGCAGATCATCCACACGACCGATCGCGTCGGGATGCCAAAGACCGAGTCGGCGCAAAGGCAAATCAACGCGCTGAATCCGGGCGTCAAGCTGATTCGCCACGACCTGCGGCTTACCTCCGAAAACGCGATGGACATCATCAAGGATTACGACGTGGTCGTGAACTGCGGTGACAATTTCCCGACTCGATACTTGATCAACGACGCGTGCGTATTGTCAAAGAAGCCGCTAGTGGACGGCGCGATTTTCCGCTTCGAAGGCAACGCGACGGTTTTCTACCCGGCCAAAGGCGGACCGTGCTACCGATGCCTGTATCCGGAGCCGGCGCCGCCGGGAATGGCGCCGTCGTGCGCGGAGGCCGGCGTGCTCGGCGCGCTTCCGGGATTGATCGGATCGATCGAAGCGCTCGAGGCGATCAAGTTGATAATTGGCGCCGGGTCTCCGCTCATCGGCAAGATGATTTACTTCGACACGCTGTCAGACAAGGACTACGTGCGAGTTCTGAAGATCCGCAAAGATCCGAAGTGCCCCGTTTGCGGCGAGCATCCCAGCCAGACCACGCTTATCGATTACGAAGCGTTCTGCGGCCTGGGCGCGCCTGCCAACGGAGCCGCGCATGCGGAACAAACAGCGCACAGGAGCGCGGCGGCGCCAGCGCGGTAACGATCAAGCGGCTGTCGGCACAGTCGAAAATCTGGTTTGATTGCGGCGGGCGCTCATCAGCGAGGTCCCGCCGCCTTTTTTTTGGGGGCTGAATTTCATCACCTAGGCGATTTCGATGGCGCTGGGACCGTTTTACGTCGCGGACAAACTAAAGGGTGCAACCGGGATGAGAGGAATCGCGCTGTTGATGCGCCATGGCGAGACCGCATGGAACCGCGAAGGCCGCGTGATGGGCCGAAATCCAATCGAACTCGATGAGCACGGACGCGCGCAGGTGCAAGCCGCGATTCCCTTCGCTCGCCTGATAAAGCCCGAGTTGATCGTCACGAGTCCGCTGGCGCGTGCGCGGCAGTCGGCGGAGATAATCGCGGCCGGCCTCGGCGGCATCGCGGTTACCGAGGACCCGCAACTGTCCGAAGTGCTCTACGGGCGATGGGAGGGAATGGTGTTCGACGATTTGGCCGAGGATGCCGAGTACCTGAACTATCGCGACCATCCGCTGGACGCGCCGACTCCCGGTGGCGAGACGATGGCGCAGGTGCAATCGCGAGGCGTCGAGGCAGTGCGCCGTGCGGTCGGAGCGAACAGCGGCCAGCGGATCCTGTTCGTCTCGCACGGCGACATCATCCGCACCATTTTGTGTCACTTCATGCGGCTCGAACTCGCCCACTTCCGGCGGATCCGCGTGGACAACGCGGCCTTCTCGGGTTTCCAGCTGATCGGCGACTTCGCCGAAGTGAAATTCCTGAACCTGTTGGCGGATCCGAATCGCGCATTTGTCGCGCCATTCGTATCGAATCAGCGCCAGTCGCGCTGAGCGGCGACTTGGATGGATCAGGGTCCGCCGGCGACCGACGGATCGAGGCTGGCCGGCGCCGAGCGCCCGCCGACTTCGATTCCCTTGCGCACGCGAACCTCCGCTCCTGATTTGCCGGGAACGTCCACCCTCAGGCTGCGGTATCCGCCCGCGCCGGGATCGGGCGCGAGAAATCCTATTGTGTATTGCTCACGCAACTCGAGACTGATGTTCTCGCACGCGCGACGCAGGGCCTCTCCGTCCCCGGCCTGGCGGATGATGTAGGTCTTGGCGCCGGTTTCGGTCGAAAGAGTGTGCAGGGTCTCGGCGTCAACGTGTTCGCTATCGTCGCCGCCTACCACGAATGGTCCGATCGAGATGCCAATTCCGGAACTGGACCCGTTGGGATCGCCGATTCCGATCGAGTACACGAGCACGCCCATTCGCCGCGCCTGGGCGACGACGTCATTGACCGTCGAGGCGCTGGTGTTGTCCATTCCGTCGGTGACGACGAGCAGCGCTTTTTTGTCGTAGCGCCCTCGTTGCACCATCTGCAGCCCCTGCATGATTGCGTCGAACAGAGCGGTCTGCCCGTAGGCGTGCAGCAATGCGAGCCGGCGCATCACGAGATCGTGATTGATCGTGAACGGCTGGAGCAGGAACGGATGGCTGGAAAACGCGAACAGAAACACGTCGTCCTTGTCATTGAGATCGCGCAGGAACTGTGCGATCGCGGCGCGCGCCTGCGGAATCTTGGGCGTCATGCTGCCCGAAGTGTCCACCAGGATGCCGACCGAGACGGGAGTGTTCAGGTCCTGACGAAAGAATTGGATCGGGCGCTGCTGCCCGTCCATGTAGAGTTTGAAATCACCCTTTTGCAGCCCGGTGACGTAGCTGCCGCTCGGATCGGTCACTGTCACCGTGACCTGTTCGTAACCCGGCTGCTGGCGCAACTCGCGCGTCGGCAGCACCAGCTCCTGGCCGGTTTGCGGAACCTGCGGCGGGATGTTGAGCGCGTCGCCACCCTGTTTCGCCGGCATCGAGGGCAGCTCAAGCGTCGAGGTTTCCTTGCCCTGACTGCCGGGCATCACGATCGGCGGAGGAATCGAAGAGCCCTGCTGCGCCGCGGCGGGCGCGAATCCGCCAATCACAATCGCCAGTCCAATCACCGCGGCCGTAAGCGCGGAAATCAAGCTGCGTCGTATGCCCGGAATTGTTGTCGTTGCCATTGCGATGCAAACGCTCGGCCAAAGCGGCGCGCGTCCGTATGTAATGATCCTATTTGCTCCTGCGTTGGGCAAGCCGGTCAGTTTTTCCGGACTGTTGATTCCCGATGCTCTCACATCTTGGACGAATTCGCGCAGGCGAAGTTTCAGGGGGCCGCGCAATCCAGCCGGCGCCAGGCGCCCCCCCCTGGCCGATTCGGTACGCGGCGGCGGAGTTTGGATAATCTGCGCGCTCGGTGCTACTCACAATGCTACTCAGCATCGAGAGGAGCATACCGATGGACGCTCACCGCGAAATCTGTCGCGCGATCGATAACTACCGCGACAAGGCGGTCGCGCTCAGCCACGAAATCCATGAGCATCCCGAGCTCAAGTTCCAGGAGCATTTCGCCACCGGCCTGCTGACCAAAGCCGCCGCCGAATTGGGTCTCGAGGTCGAGCGCGAAGCCGGTGGACTCAAGACCGCGTTTCGCGCCGAGTTCGGCGCCCGCGGTCCCGCGGTCGCAATCCTCGCCGAATACGACGCCTTGCCCAATGGTCATTCATGCGGCCACAACCTGATCGCCGGCGCCGCGCTCAGCGCCGTCGCGGGTTTGAAGAGCGTCGCGAGCCAACTGCCGGGGCGAGTCGTTTTTCTCGGCGCCCCGGCCGAGGAAGGCGGCGGCGGAAAAATAATCCTGATCGAGAACGGCGCGTTGCGGGGCGTCGATGCGGCCATGATGGCGCATCCCACCGACGCCGAATTCTGCACGATGCCCGCGCTCGCCACGCATCATCTCAAGCTGACTTTTCACGGTCGCGGCGCACACGCGGCGATGGCGCCATGGAACGGCTCGAGCGCGTTGGCCGCGCTGATCCAGACCTTTCAGAGCGTCGATGCGATGCGGCTGCACCTGCGCGACGGCTCGCGCATCCACGGCATCATCACCGACGGCGGCCACGCGGTTAATATCATCCCGGAGCGCACCGAGTGCCTGTTTTTAGCGCGCGCCAGGACCAGCCGCTACGCCAATGAAATCGGCGCGCGGGTGATCAGGTGCGCCGAGGGCGCCGCGATGGCGACCGGAACGCGGGTCGAGCACGTTGTCGAAGGCGGTTACAAGAATCTGATCAACAATCTCAGCATGGCGCATCGTTACGCCGCGCACAGCGAGGCGCTCGGCGCAAAATCTGTCGAGGCCCCGGCCGACACGCCCACCGGCAGCACCGACATGGGCGACGTCAGTCATGTGATGCCGGCGATTCATCCGTCGTTCGCGATCTCGCGCCACGGCGAGGGCAATTGCCACGAAGACGCGTTCGTCGCGCGCGCCGACTCAGAGCGCGGCTACAACGCGATGATTCGGGTGGCGAAGGCGATGGCAATGACCGCGTACGATTTGCTCGCACAGCCCGAATTACTGGCGGCGGCAAAAAAGGAATTCGAAGCGCGCAGGGAGAGCTGAACCGGGCGAGCGCGTAGCTAGCGGCAGCCGCATCCACCCCCGCCGCATCCGCCGCATCCGCCACCGTTCGCAACGCCGGAATTGGCCATCGCATCCGCGGCCGCGGCGGCGACGCCGCCATCGCTGCCGCGCGCGGCGAAGGTGGACATCTCGCGCTTGAGCTTCGAGCCGTGACAGAGCGGGCACTGCGCGCCGCCGTCGCCGGGGCGCACGAGCGCCTCGAACGAGCGGTCGCACTTGGTGCATCGGTATTCGTAAATCGGCATGCCTTTTTTTTTTTACTCCCTACTCGCCGGATGGCTGGGCGTATTCAACCAGCACGCCGCGGGTGGCCTTGGGATGCAGGAAACAGATCATTCCCGCCAGGCCGCGGCGCGGCTTCTGATCGATTAGCGCGATTCCTTTGCCGCGCGCCGCTTCGAGCTCGCGCGCGACGTCGTCGGTCTCGAAGCATACATGATGCAAGCCGCCGCCGTGGCGCGCGAGGAACTTGCCCACGGCATTGCCGGCGTCGAGCGGCTCGAGCAGCTCGATCTCGCTCTCACCGGCTTTGAGCAACGCGGCCCGGACGCCCTGCTCTTCAATCGTGGCGCTGCTGGTGAAATGCAGGCCCAGCGTGTCGCGCCAGAATCTCAAGCCCGCGTCGAGACTCGGCACGACGACGCCGACGTGATGAATCTTTTTGAGCATCGCCGCGCTAGTGCCGGTTATCGAGGCATATCTTGCGCTGCAGCGCGTCCCACGAAGCCTTCATCTCGGGCGAGCCCAGCGTGGGATGTTCGGCGCGCGTCTGCGCCAGCTTGCTGCATGCGCCCTGGGTATTGCCTTGCTCGTTGTAGATCATCGCGATGTTGTACTTCGCCTCGTACCACAGGATGTCGGACTCGGCCGCCGTGCTCTCGACGGTGGTCCACAGCGTCACCGCGTCCTTCCAGTCCTTCTTGGCTTGCGCGATACGGGCAAGTCCGGCGTTGGCATCGGGCGATGCGGGGTCAGCCTTCACGACCTCCTGATAAACCTTTTCCGCCTCTCCCTCATGGCTGGTAGCTTGTAGCGCTTGGCCGTAAATGGACAGCGTACCGGTCAGATTCTTGACCGGGATTTTGCCCGCCGCCACCATGTCTGCGAAAAATTTGTACGCGGTCGCGGTCAACTTCGCGTTGGCCAGATAGGCCTTCTCATCGCCCCTGGCCTTGGCTTCCAGCGCGGTCTTCCAGAAGTCGATTCCAAGTGTCTTGATGAAATCGCCCTTGGCGGTGTTGCCCTTGCTGCGTTCGACAATTGCGGCGACATCGGTGTTAACATCGTCGTACTTGCCGAGATGATCGAGCGCGGTGATGCGCCATTCGGCCACATCCTGGAACTTCGCGCTCAGTTTCGGGTATTCCGATTCGTAGCCGGTAAGCAGCGTCGCGACCTGCGCGTAGTCAACTTTTTCGGGGTCTTCTTCGAGGATCGAAGCCAGCATGTAGGCCGCTTCGCCGCGAATCTCATGGACCGCAGTCTTGCCGGCGCCGGAAGTGGTGCGCTCTGCTTCGGGGCCCATCTTGATTGCCTCGTTGAGGTTTTCGAGCGCCAGCTTTCTGACCGACTCGATATCGATCTTGGGCCCCTTGTTATCCTTGGCGCTGGCGCCCTGGAGCTCGGCGTAGTAGCACTCCGCGGCCTTGAACTTGGCGGTGAAGGTGAATTCAGGGTCGCCCTTGACCTGGGAATACAACTGGGCGGCCTCGACGTATTTATTCTGCTGCTGCAGCAGACCGGCAAGCTGCACCCGCATCTCGGCGACGTGCTCGCCATTGGGATATTTCTGCACGTAGTCCTGCGCGTTCTTCACCCACTGATCTTCCAGCGCCTTGTCCTTCGAGCCGCCCTGCTCCCATCGGCTATGCGCGAGGCTGAATCTCACGTACTCGGCCCATTGCGCGTCGCCGCCGCCGCCCGATGCGATCTTGCTCAGCATCGCCTCGACCTGGTCGTAGCGCTTCTCGCGCAGATAGATGTCGATGGCAAACTTGTAGGCCTTGGGATACTTCCCGCTGGCGCCCGCCTCGGCATAGTACTTGGCCGCGTTGGCCTCGTCCTTGCGCGAGAGCAGCACCGCGGCGAGCAGCCATTTCTCGAACGGATCGCTCGAGTTGCCGAATTCCTCGACTACGTTGTTTGGAAACTTCGACGCCGCCGCCACATCGACCGCCCATCCTTCCTTGTCGTTTTCCTTGGACTTCATCGCGTCGATGATCTGCTTGTGATAGGCGGCCTTCTTGGCGGGGTCGCTGGTGGCCCGTTCGGCGCTGAACAGGGTCTGCAACCGAAGCATGAACTCGCCGGCGCTGGAGCTCTTGCCGCCGGTCGGCAGCATCGCCGCGGCCTCCGCTGCGTTGCCCATCTTGGCGTAAGTCGTGGAGAGTCCCTCGCGCGCCGCGGCGTATTGCTGCGTGCCGGTGCCGTCATCCATTATTTTCTTGAAGTCGGCGATCGCGTGGTCGTATTCGGCATGATCGAACTTGCCCAACTCGCGTTCGCAGTAGGCGCGGCCGAGCGTATTTTCGCGTATCAGGTTGGGATCGGGCATCGCCAGCGTGCTGGCGGTGAAGCCGTCGATCGCCTCGTTGAGCAGTTTCTTGGCTTGCTCGGCGTTATCGTCGAACAGGGTGGTCGCAGCCGTGAACCGCAGCCATGCAAGCGGATATGCGGCGCGCAATGCCAACTGCTCGGGTTTGTCGTAGTCGCATTGCCCGCCGTTGTCGATCTGCGCGATGCAATCGTCCTTCTTCTTGGAATAGACCGATTGCATCCGATCGAGCATCGATTCGAGCTGATGGTAGAGCGGTATCAGCGCGCCCTTGTCCACCTTGCCGCTCGAAGTGATCTTGGCGAAGCTTCCCTCGGCGTTGTCGAGGCGGCTGATCACCTGGTCGGCGGTCGATTCGTTGGACTCGGCCGACGACATCTGGCCGGAGAGGCTCGAAAGCTCTCCCTCGAGTTGCCCGGCGCTTTGCGCGGCGGCAATGCCGGCGGTGAAGGCGAGCGCGAAAAATGCGGTTAGCATCACCATCAGGCGATGCGAAAAGTGCACACGGTTCATTTTTCTAATCCCCAAAATACTGTTCCCCGGGAAATTGTGGCCTTAGATAAGAATAACGGCGCGATAACGTCAAGCGAGTCAGAATACTTGCGCAACCTCAGGGACGCTGGCAAGCGAACGGATTCGCGCGGTGCGGGCCGCGATCCGTGGCGCGGCTGGCTCGTTGCCGCGATCGATCAGGACCGCAGCCATCCCGACGGCTGAAGCCGGCGCGAAATCGAGATGCTCCGAGTCGCCGATATGCATCGCGCCGTGCGCCGCCGCGCCGGCGCGCGCGAGGGCGGCCTGGTACACCTCGCGCCGGGGCTTGGCGTAGCCGGCTTCGGAGGAAATCGTGATCGAATCGAAGTAACGGGTCAGCTTGAGGCCGTCCAGAATTCGATACAAGCGGTAATCGAAGTTCGAGATCACGCCCAGTTTGAGTCCATCGTTCTTTAGACGTTGCAGCATCGGCGCCGCTTCAATATCCGCAATCCAATGATCGGGATCGGCGAAGTGGGCAAACAGCGCGTCGAAGCAGGCGTCGAAGTCGGGGAACGCGCCCAGCGGCGCGAACGTTTCGCTCACGCGCCGCCGCCACCATTCCCGCTCCAGCCGTCGCAGCTCGTCGTGCCCATGCCCGGGTCCGAAGGCCAGACCGGGCGCCGCACCGAAGGCGCGGCGAAAACCGGCGGTGACGGTATCCTCAGAGGCGTCGAGGCCGAATTGCCGCGCGAGGCGAGCGTAAGTGCGTCCGACGGGCTCGCGCGGCTCGAACAGCGTGCCGGCGGCGTCGAAGAATGCGGCGAGGATCATCCGAGTCGCTCAATTGTAGCCTTTTCGCAGCAGCCGCACCTGCTATTGAAGGCCGTCCCAGATTTGGATCAGCACGCCGAAGGCCGATTGCGGTGAGATGAAGTATTGGCGCTCGCCGCGCCAGTTGCGTTTTTCGTCCACCACCCGGACGCCGTCGCGTTTGAGCCGCTCGCAGGTGGCGTCGAAATCCTTGAGGTCGATCGAAATATGATGCATCCCCTCGCCGTAGCGCGCGATGAACTTGCCGACGAAGTCGTTTTGGCTCTGGTGCGGCGGGCTCGCGATGAATTCGAGCTTGAAGCCGGCGACCTCGAGATGGCCAAGGGCGAAGTTGCCCGAGGAATTGCTGATGTGAGGCTCATGGGTAATTTTCGTGCCGGGAAAGTAGCGGGTGAAAAAATCGTAGGCTGCGTTGATGTCCTTGACCGCGATCGATACGTGATCGAAGTGGGCCAGGCCGTCGGGCGCCGGCTTGGGATGCGCCTGTCCCCAATTCGGGGTGTGCCAGAACTGGATCAGCGCGCCGAAGGCGGAGCGCGGCGAAATGAACGCGGTCGCAGAGCCTGAATCGTATTTTTGCTCGTCGACGACCCGCACTCCGCCGGCCTTGAGCCGGGCCACCATCGCGTCCAGATTGTCCGTCTCGATCGACAAATGATGCATCCCCTCGCCATGCTTGTCGATGAACTTGGTGACGAAGCCGGGCCTGCCGGGCGGGTCCTCGATCAGCTCGACGACGAATCCGCCAAGGTGGAAATCCTGCCAGTAGAACGAACCGCTGACCTGCTCGTCGATCGATTTGGCGCTGCGCAACTTGATTGGAAAATATTTCGCGAAGAATTCGTAGGCGCGGTCGATGGACTTCACCGCGATCGATACGTGATCAAACCTCATCCGAACATCGCTGGTCCCGTCCATGCGCACGCAATTCTCCCTTCGACAAAAATGTGTAAACCACGAAAGCCACGAGCTGCGGAGCTGTGCCGTTATTTTGTTCCGCCCTCGAACAATCTCCGGCCCTACTTCGCGGCGCGTCCGGGCCGGAACCGCCACAGTAGCCGGATCGAGTTGCGCAGCACCAGCGGCCATGCGTTGGCGATTTTTCCGGCGTACGTGCGAATCGATTGATCGACGCGCGACAAGGCAGGCACGTCAAAGAAATTCGAGCCTCGCGTCAAGCCGCCCGTCGCCGGTGAGCACAACCACGTAGCCGCCGCCCTTGAACGGGCCTGCGTTGAAAATCTTGGTCGGACCGATCTGATCGGCGCCGGCGGACTCGTGAACGTGCCCCGAGATGCAAACTTCGGGCTTCACTTCTTCGATGAACTGGCGCGCGGCAGTGCTGCCGACCGGCTTGCCGCTCAGGATTCGATCGCATTTGGTGTCGAACGGAGGCGTATGACAAACCATCAGCAGCGGCCGCACGTCGCGCACGAACTCATAACCGGCGCGCAGCGTCGCATAGATTTCGTCTTCGCTGAGCTCGGTCGGCGTGCCGAACGGAGTGATATTTGAGCCGCCGCATCCGAAGATCCCCACTCCCCCCTTGACCAGACCCTTGCCATGCAGCGCGACGCCGTCGCGTTCGAGGAACGGGATCACCTCGCGCCGGTCGAGATTGCCCGAGAGCGCGAGCACGGCGGGACATGCGCGGCGGACGTCGGCGAGGACCTTGCGCGCGTCGTCGATGCCGCCGAAGTTGGTGAGATCGCCGGACAGGATTATCAAGTCGCAATCGCGCATCACCTCGCCCATCCGGTCCAGATTGCGGGTCGCCATGTGAACGTCGCCGAAGGAAATTATTTTCATCGCAGCAGTTGCGTCCGAAATCCCAAGTTAGCGATCTTCGCGGGCTGATTGTAGTAGCTGCGGGGGACGCGCCTGATTCCCTCGCCCGATTAAAGGTGCGCAGCCAGGTCTTCCCTTGCGGCAGCGGGAACCGGATAAGGAGACGATGGCTGCGCGGGAGAAATTCGCGTTCGTGCTGTTCAGGCCGCAATCGGCCGGCAATATCGGCGCGGCGGCGCGAGCGCTCAAGAACATGGGCTTCGACGATCTTCGCCTGGTCGCGCCCGGCACCTTGAACAGTCGCGATGCGGCCGCGCTGGCGGTGCATGCCGACGACGTCCTGGCGCGCGCGACGGTCTATCCCGATCTGGCGGCCGCTATCGCGGATTGCTCGGTCGCGGTCGGCACCACCAGCCGCCGTGGCGGCTATCGCAGCCGGGCGAATCCGCTGCGCGCGGTGGCGGCGGAACTCGACGCTCTTGCCGGCTCGAACAAAATCGCGATCGTCTTCGGCCGCGAAGATCGCGGGCTGACTAATCGCGAGCTCAAGCTCTGCAATCGGTTGATCACAATCCCGACCGCACCCGAATATCCGTCGCTCAACCTGGCGCAGGCGGTGGCAGTCGTCGCGTACGAGCTGATGATGGCGGCGGATGAATCGGCGGCGGCGGAAATCGAGGCCGCCCGCACGCCGCATTTTGCAGGCGCGGCCCGGGCACCGCATTTCGTAGCCGCGGCGATCAGCGACCCGATGCTGGCGCGGATGGAGGAGGCGCTGGTCTCGATCGGTTTTATTCCCGACGACAATCCGGACCATATCATGTTCGCGATCCGCGAGATTCTCGGACGCAGCGGATTGACGGCGCGCGAGGTCGAGATTCTCAACGGCATGGCGCGGCAGATGCGATGGGTCGCCGAGGGTGGACATCGGACGCTGGCGGAGAAGCGTCGCGCGGGCAAGAAGTTAAGGTGACTCTTTCGCGGTTTCCACGCGCGACCGCGATAAGCGATAATCGCGATCGGGCTCGCGCGCAGCGTAAAGCATAAATGGCCGAGATAATCGATTTTGCGGAGATCCAGGAGGCGCGGCGCAAAGCCCGCGGGCGAGGTCCCGAGCGCGAAAACCTGGAGCGCGCGGTGCAACTGATGCGCGAGAACCTGGCCGCCGTCGCCGCCGAGCTGGCCGAGGCGCCGCGCGCCGAGCAGGGCGAACTGTTGACGCGGGTCGAACGGCTGGCGGCGCTGATTCGCTACGGGATGCGAATGCTCGGCGAGACGACCGACGCTGGACTGGACGGGCCGGCCTCGATTCGGTCTCAATAGGCAGGGGCCGGCGCAAGATCCCAACAGATGGACGAAGGACTGACCCTGAGAATCACCGGCGTCGAGCGGGGCGACGAGATCGCGGGCGCGCGCAAAGTGACGATCGCGACGACGCGCGGCTCGATCGCGCTGATGCTGCATTCGGCGCCGGAGAAGGGGCGCGCGGTGCTATGCGTCAGCGGCGCGATCGGCGGATTCGACGGTCCCTCGATGCTGTATCCGCGGCTGGGGCTGGAGATGCCCAGGCGCGGGCTCACGATTGCGCGGCTGGATTATCGTGCGCCCAACGAGTTCGGCGAATGCCTGGTCGATGCGATGGCGGCGCTGACGTTCCTGGGCGGGATTGGCCACGAGCGCGTGGCACTGATCGGGCATTCGTTTGGCGGCGCGGTCGCGATCAACGCGGGAACGCTGAGCCCCGTCGTCACCACCGTGATCGCGCTGTCGAGTCAGCTCGCGGGCGCGCACGTGGCGGGCGAGCTGGCGCCCAAGCCGCTGCTGCTGATTCATGGCGGGGCGGACACGATTCTTTCGCACCAGAGTTCCCAGGCGCTTTACGATCGCGCCGGCGAGCCCAAGACGCTCAAGATTTTACCCGGCCTCGGACACGGATTGGCCGAGCCGGACAACGCCAGCGAAGTATTCGAGCTGGTCAGCGACTGGCTAGTGCAAAAGACCTGAGAACTGAACCGGCTGTTCACTCGAATCACAACTTCACGATACAATCGAAAAATGGCCAGCGGACAACGAATCGCGGTGGTGGGTGCAACGGGCGCGGTCGGACAGACCACGCTCAAAATTCTCGAGCAGCGCAATTTCCCGATTCGAGAGCTGCGCGCGTACGCCTCGGAGCGATCGGCGGGCAAGACCGTGACCTTCGCGGGCGAGTCGATAACGGTGCGGCGGCTCGACGCCGACTCGTTCAAGGGAATCGACCTCGCGTTGTTCTCGGCGGGCTCGGCGCAGTCGCGCGAGTTCGCACCGATCGCGGTCAAGGCGGGCGCGATCGTGGTGGACAAGTCGAGCGCCTATCGAATGGACCCGGACGTTCCGCTGGTGGTGCCCGAGATCAACCCCGCCGCCGCGCGTCGTCACAAGGGCATCGTGGCGTGTCCCAATTGCACGACGATCGTCACCGTGATGCCGCTGAAGCCGATCCATGACCTGGGGCGTCTCAGGCGGGTGGTCGCGACCAGTTTCCAGGCGGTATCCGGCGCGGGCGTCAATGGGGTTGCGGAACTGCGCGAGCAGACGATGGCGTGGTCGAGGGGCGAGGCAATCAAGCCGAAATTTTTCCCGCATCAGATTGCCTTCAACCTGATTCCGCATATCGACAAATTTGTCGAGGGCGGATACACGGGTGAGGAAATCAAGCTGGTCAACGAGATCAGGAAGATCCTCGAGCAGCCCCAATTGCTGATTTCGCCGACCACGGTGCGGGTGCCGGTCTTCACCGCGCATTCGATTTCCGTCAACGCGGAGACCGAGACCAAAGTCGCGGCGGCCGACGCGCGCGAGGCATTTGCGCGCTTTCCGGGGCTTCGGCTGTTCGACGATCCCGCGCACAATCGCTACCCGATGCCGATCCTCGCCGAGGGACAGGACGACTGCTTCGTCGGGCGAATCCGCGAAGACCTGAGCTGCCCCAACGCGCTGAACTTCTGGGTGGTGGGCGACCAGTTGCGCAAGGGCGCGGCGCTCAACGGCGTCCAGATCGCGGAACTGCTCATCGGCGGCCGCTGATCACTTTTTCAAGTTTGGCCTGCGGTCCAGGGCGGCCGCGCTGATCCCTCTACGGCAGACAGGCGGCGTGCGGCGTCGCTTGTGTGAGGCAGGCGACCAGCGGCGTCAGGACCGGGCGCGCCACGCCGACGATCTCGGCCACGCTGTTGCCGCCCGCGTTGGCCGCCCAGACGTTGCCCGCGGCGTCGATTTCCACGCCATCCGGTAGGTCGAAGCCGGCGCCGCCGGGAGCGAAGTTGCCGGCCAAGCCGCCGCTGGAGTTCAACTCGGTCACGCTGTTGCCGAGGAAGTTGGACACCCAGGCGTTGCCGGCGGCGTCGATTGCCACCCTCGAAGACCTAGTCGCCTCCCGCCCCCAATAGCAAGCGCCCGCCAAGGTTAGCCGCATCCGGGGACTAATATCGGGAAGAACTTCACGCCGTTGCCGTTGTCGCAGGCATACGAGGTTGAGAAGCCCACGCACGTTCCGGTAGGCAGCGGGGTCGAAATCGCCGTCGGATTGCTCTGCAGAAGCGAGAGATCGATCTGGACAATGAAGTCGAAGTTCTGGCTCAGTGCGTAGCCCAGGTTGTTGGCCACGTCGACGACGGTCGCATACGGAAAGGTTTGGGCGCCGAATGCATTGCCGTTCGGATCATTGGGAATCGACGAGACGGCAAGCGCGGTGACCATCCCGCTGGTAAGCTGGGTCACCGGCGATGAGGGCAACCCGAGGAGCGCAATCGTCGGTCCGCCGTTCTCGGTCAGAAATGCCTGGTGAGTAACCGGGTTGACCGCAACCCCCGGCATATTCACGCCTGTTCCGGTATCGATGTTGACGGAGTTGGGAAGCGTGCCGCCCTCGTTGAGCATGCACGGCGTGACGGTTTCATTGAAGGCCGCGCCGTTCAGATTTATGACCGTGGCCTGCGGGGAAAAGTAGTTGCCGGCCACGGCGATGTTGGTCGTGGTATCGATCGCAGAGCCGTCCGGATCTGCCGCGAGCGTGCTGACGCTCTGATCGGAAATGATGCAGCCTGCGGAATTGACCAAATCGATCGCGTCCATTCCTGCGCCAGTGCCTAGTCCCGGATCGATCGAGTCGGCAGGCGCGATTATCGTTTGGGAGGTCGCGTTGAACGCAAACTGATCGGCAAGCGCCGACTGGATGACGGGACTGAACGTCTTCGCGGCAAGGTCGAACTTCGCAAAGCCCGTGCATGCGCCAGCAGTCGGGCAGGTACTCGCGTCTGCAGTCGATACGATCGCGGCGCCCTTCACCGAATCGAAAAGAACCTGGCCGGGCACGCCGCCGGTCACCTCAGAGTCGGACCCCGGCGGAAAGGCGAACGGCGAGCCGCTGACGATGGTTCGGCTGGTCTCATCGATGATGTCGAGGAAGCCGCCGTTACCTTCAAGGCCGCTGCTTACCATCACCTCGTGGTTGGCCGGGTCGATGGCAACGCCGCCCGGCAGGTCAGGATGTCCCAGGTCGATCATCCCCAGAAACGGATCCGTCGTGTCGGGATCCACGCCCACGTTTAACGCCGCGACCTGCCCGTCTCCGTTGCAAGCCAATTGGTTCATGGCCACGAATACCAGCTCTGCGGAAGGATCGACCGAGATTATGCTTGAGGCCGTGGGAATCTGCGCATTCGCCGTCGGCGTGGCGGTCGGTGTCACCGTCGTAGTGGCCGTAGCCGTTGCAGTGGTCGTCGCAGTCGGAGTCGGGGTCAGGGTGGCCGTGGCAGTCCGCGTCGCCGTTGCGGTGGCCGTTGCAGTGATCGTCGCAGTCGGAGTCGGTGTCAGAGTGGCCGTGGCAGTCCGCGTCGCCGTTGCGGTGGGAGTGGGCGTCGGAATGATGGATGGAGTCGGCGACCGAGTCGGCTTCGCGGAGCAACTGGGGCACGGATCGCATCCCGCCGCGCCCAGGGACAGCCCTGCTACCGCAAGCAACAGACTAACAGCCATCCCCACCCACCGAGGAGCCATAGGCGATCTCCTATGCATTTCGTCTGCGAAATCCGCAGTCGGGCCGTGCGAAATCCGTTCCCCCGCCGCAAGGCCCCCTGCTGTTGCGGCAACATAGACAAATGCGAGGCGAGTGGCAAACGAATCGGCAGGCGCCCGACCAATTGCTTCGTCGGGCGAATCCGCAAAGACCTGAACTGCCCCAACGCGCTGAACTTCCCGGTGGTGGGCGACCAGTTGCGCAAGGGCGCGGCGCTCAACGGCGTTCAGATCGCCGAACTGCTGATCGGATAGCGCGCGCGCAGCGCGATGTCAGCGATCGATAGCCATCACGGCATCGGGATGGCTGCGCTGGTCGGGTTCCATTGCGTGCCGCCAGTCGGACTTCCACCGAGCACGGGCGCTGACAGATCGACGCGAACCAGGAACAGCGGCGGCGCCGGATCATGATCGTTCGCCCAGGAGTGAAAGTACGGGAGCGTATCGGCAAGCATGTAGGCCAGATTATTTTTCACATCGATGGACAACGAGTTGGGATCGCCGACGATACCGAGCTGGGTCGGCGTGCTGCTCACATCTCCCTTCGGAATCACGGTCGCGCAAATCGTAAACACCGACGCCGCGTCCGGATTGGTGGGGCTTCCAGGCTGGCCATTGTTGTCGAGTGCGCCTGTCACCTTCGCCGCCGGCAGATGAATCATCTTCAGATTCTGACCGAACTCGTCGCTGATGACCCCCTGATGCGTGACCCCATCGACGACCGCCTGCCCGCCCGGCCCTTCGCCAATTGGTTCGAGAAATCCAAGTCCGTCGAATCCAATATTCAGCGCGGTAGCCGGCGTCACGGTCGTATCGAGCGTTTCGAAGTTGAAGGCGGTGCCGTGGTCGGCGCCGACCTCATCGGTTTGCAGCAGGATGTTAGTCGCGGGATCGAATCCGACTCCGTCCGTTGTAGCCTCGGTGCGTTCGAAGGCGAGCACGACCAGCGGGAGGTTAGCGATATTTATGATCTGATTGGTTCCGTCCGTTGAGACGAAGAGAATGCCGGTCGTTGTGTTGAGCGAGAGCGAATCGGTGCCGGCGACGGAGACCACCGATGCGGCATTGAAGACCGGCGGTTCCACCGAGGTATCCATCAGGCCGATCGTTGAGGTTCCGGCCACCACCAGTAGGTTACGCACGGGATCGGCAACGATTCCGCCCCAAGTGCCGCCGTTGGTGATCCCTGGACAGGGAATTGTGTTGATGACCGCCTGGGTCGTCGTGTCGATTTCAAAGATGCTCACCGTGCCGTCGCCGAGGCGTCCTTCGGCGTACACGCGACCGTTCTTTTCATTGAACGCACCGCCGGTCGGCTCAACCACGCTTGACAGTTCGATAAGCTTGATGATCGGATTAGCCGCGCCGATCGTCAGGTCAACGACCGCCAACTGCGAGCTACCCGGAACCGACGTAGCAGGCTCGGATGAAGCATCAGGATTAATCGCCGCTCCGCCGCCGCTTGTCAGCGTGTAGATCGGCACATAGCCGACATTGTGCGCCGTGTCGATCGCGATAAGACCCTGGCCGGTCGCGCTGGAAGGCGGCGGACCGGGGGGTTGGGCGTGACCGGAACAAGAAGGGCACGGGTCGCATCCCGCCGTGCCCAGAGACAGACCTGCGACCAAGAGTAACAGACCAATAGCCAGCCCCGCCCATCGATAAGTCATAGTCGATCTCCTAATGTATTTGATCCGCAAAATCCGCAGTCCGGCCGTGCGAATTTCGTTCCCCCGCCATAAGGCCCCCGCGCACGTTGCGGCACCATAGACAAATAAGAGGCGAGTGGCAAGCCAATTGGCAAGCTAATTGACACGCGCCTGACCGATTGGTCCATCGATTGACAACGCCCGCGCTTGCATATTACCGTCAGCCAACTGTTAGCGGTTGCAGGCTTATCGTCGTCGCAGGATTTATCACCAGCTCCCACAAGCACTGATGGCGTTGCGGCTCTCGACGGGCGGGAGAAGCACGACGAAGTGGCAACACAACGAATACTGATCGTCGGCTTGGGGGGACTCGGCGTTCCCGCGTTGTGGGCGCTGGCGCGCGCCGGCGCACCGCGGCTGACGCTGATCGATCCCGACCCGGTAGAACTGTCGAATCTCGCTCGCCAGGTGATCTATCGAAGCCGGGATACCGGCACGCCGAAGGTTGATGCGGCGGCGCGGTGGCTGGTCGAGCGGTTTCCCGAGGTCAGCGTCGAACGCCATCCGATTGCGCTCGAAGCGTCCAACGCGGCGCGCCTGGTCGCCGCACACGACTTTGTAATCGACGCGACTGACAGTCCGGCGGCGAAATTCTTGATCAACGACACCTGTATCGCCGCGCGGACGCCGTTCGTTTATGGCGGTGTAGTCGGGATGACCGGGCAGGCGATGACGGTAATTCCGGGCCAGACGGCGTGCATCCGATGCGTGTTCGAGACTCCGCCCGATGACGACGAAGGCCGGAGTTGTCGCGAGGCGGGGATCGTCGGTCCCGTCGCCGGCGCGATCGGCCAGATGCAGGCGGCGGAGGCGATGCGCGCCGCGCGTGCGCAAACGCCCTTGCTCTCGGGAAAAATCCTCACCTACGACGCGTCCGGCCCGGCCCGGGTGCGGATTGCGGCGGTTAGCCCGCGCCCCGGCTGCGGCTGCGGCGCGTGGAAGCCGGATGGTCGCGATGCGCGCAGGCGGCGCCAGTCGCAGGCGCCGGGCAATTGACGGAATCGCGATGACGCTGACTGACGCGCAAATCGAACGCTACAGCCGCCAGATAATCGTGCCGCGCGTCGGCGGCCGTGGCCAGGAACGCTTGATTGCCGCACAGATGCTGCTGGCGGGCGATGCGCGCGATATCGAAGCGCCGCTCGCCTATCTGGTTGGCGCAGGGGTCGGAGCGATCGGGGTTAAAGTGGCCGGCGACCACGGTGGATTCGCCGGGAAAATCGCCGCCGCGCGCGAACTGAACGCCGGCGTATCCGTCACTGTCGCGGATGAGCCGGAAGGCCGCGTCGATTTGGCGCTCTTGATCGTTGGAAGCGAAGCGGCGCGAAAAGTTGCATATGAAATCGTGAGCTGTCGCGAGGTGCGGGCGTGGGTAGTCGCGCGCCTGGACGCGCCGGGAAAAATCACCGTCGTCCCCGGCGGGTCGCCCAGCCCGACAACCGTCGATGCGCCGATGCACCCGGCAGTGGCTAGCCGCTCGGAAGTCGCGGATTTTATCGCGATGCTCGCGACAGCGGAGGCGTTCAAGCTGCTTGCCGGATACGCGGAAAATCCATCGCCGGCGATCATTGAATTCGACGGTTATCAATCCAGGGTTCGCCTTCATCCGTGATGTACAAGCTCTGGATGTTCGATTTCGACAACACCATCGCGCGGCTCGAGCCCGAGGTCGATTGGGCCGGCGGCCGGCTAATCCTCGAACCCTACCTGCGCTCCATCGGTGCGCCTGACCAACTGTTCGCGCGAATCCCGCGCGGCAATCTCCCGCTCTACGGCGCCTACCGCACGCTCATGCTCGCGCAGATCAACCAACCCCGGGTCACGGAAGGGCTGCGCCGCGCTTCGGAGATAATCGAGAAAATCGAGCTGGCGGGAGTCGATCGCGCGCAACCGCTCGAAGGCGCGATCGAAGCGCTCGCGGCCCTGAAAGAAACCGGCGCCGCCGTCGCGATCGTGACCTCCAACTCGTCGAGAACGGTCAAGCGCTGGTTCGACAGGAACGCCGGCGCATCGATCGACGCAATCGTCGGACGCGACACGATGCTCGGACTCAAGCCGGCGCCCGACATGCTGATTCGCGCACTCGAATTGTTTTCCGCCGATCGATCGCAGGCCGCGTTTGTTGGCGACAGCGAAGCCGACCTGCTGGCCGCGCAAAGTTGTGGCGTGCGATTTTATGGAATCGCGGCCACCGAGGTCGCGCGCGATCGGTTGCTCGCGGCAGGCGCCACAGAAATCTTCGGCTCGCCAGCCGCGCTGGCGATTCACCTGAACCTGCCGGCTGCGCGCGCCTGAACCGGGCAGCCGGCGCCCAACTCCAGTACCAGCGGCAGCCTTGTTTCTCTCGATAAGATTAAGTAACTTTCAACGTTCACCAAGTAATCTAATTCTTAAGGGAGCATCAGTTTTTGCCGATGGATCAAGGTTTTACCTTGTGGTTTACAGGCCTGTCCGGGGCGGGAAAGTCCACGCTTGCCAATCTGGCCGCCGAAGAATTGCGCCGGCGCGCGCATCGCGTAGAAATCCTCGACGGTGACGAAGTCCGCACCAATCTTTCCAAGGGACTTGGCTTTTCCAAAGAGGATCGCGACATCAACATCCGGCGCATCGGCTATGTCTGCCATCTGCTGGCGCGCAACGGGGTGATCGCCATTTCAGCGGCGATTTCGCCCTACCGCGAGATTCGCGACGAGGTGCGCCGCAATCATGAGCGCTTCGTCGAAGTCTATGTCCGCTGCACGATCGAAAAACTCGTCGAGCGCGACGTCAAAGGGCTCTACAAAAAGGCGCTGGCCGGCGAGATCAAATCTTTCACCGGCGTCTCGGACCCCTACGAAGAGCCGCTGAAGCCCGAACTGATTGTCGATACCGGCACGGAAACCGTCGCGCAGAGCCTGGGCAAGTTGCTCGGGCGGCTCGAGGAGCTGAACTACGTCAGCAAGGGAGCACGGCGATGAGCGTGCGCGAGGACGCAATCGCGGCTCATGGCGGCGGCGAGCTGGTCGATCTGAAAGCGCCGGCCTCCGAGCGCGCCGCGCTGGCGGCGCACGGCGCGAAACTCGCCGCCGTTGCGCTCAACGCGCGCGACCTGGCCGATCTCGAGATGCTCGCGTCAGGCGCCTTCTCTCCGCTGACCGGTTTCATGGGCGAGGCGGACTATATTCGCTCGCGCGACGAGATGCGGCTTGCGTCGGGAGTGCCGTGGTCCATTCCAATCACACTCGGCGTCGATGAAGCGAAAGCGAAATCACTGAAAGCCGGACAGGATATCGCGCTGGCGGCCGAAGACGGCCGGCGGCTGGCGATTCTGAAGCTTGCGGAAATTTACCAAGTCGATCGCAAAAACGAAGCGCAAAATGTTTTCGGCACCGCCGAGGACGCGCATCCGGGGGCCAAGAACGTCACCTCGATGCCGCCGTACTGCCTGGCGGGCAAGCTCACACTGATCGAGGAAATACCGGGCCGCACCTTCCTGGAATTTCCGCGCGAGCCGCGACAGACGCGGGCGGCGTTTCGCGAGCGGGGATGGAAAAAAATCGTCGCCTTCCAAACCCGCAACCCGACTCATCGCGCGCACGAGTATATCCAGAAAGCGGCGCTCGAAATCTGCGACGGTCTGATGATCCATCCGCTGGTTGGAGAAACCAAAGGCGACGACGTGCCCGCCGCGGTCAGGATGGAGACTTACAAGGTTCTGCTCGACCTGTACTATCCGAAAAATCGCGCGATGATCGGCGTGTTCCCGGCGCACATGCGCTACGGCGGCCCGCGCGAGGCGATCCTGCACGCGATCGCGCGGCGCAACTACGGATGCACGCATTTCATCGTCGGGCGCGATCACGCCGGCGTCGGCAATTACTACGGCAGCTACGACGCGCAGAAAATCTTCGAGCGCTTCGAGCCGTCCGAAATGGGGATAACGCCGCTGACCTTCGAGAACACGTTCTACTGCAAGCGATGCAATTCGATGGCGTCGTTCAAGACCTGCCCGCATACCGATCAAGACCGCTTGATACTGTCGGGAACGAAGGTTCGCGAGATGCTGCGGGCGGGCGATGCGCCGCCGCCCGAATTCACCCGGCCGGAGCTGGCGGCGATTCTGGTGCGCGCGATGCGCGAGGCAAAGTAGCCCGCAATCGCGGCCGCGCCCGCCAACGGCGGGCGGCCTTAATACCGGGTGCAGGGGTCACCCCTGCCGCGCCGTCGCGGCGCGCCGCGCACGCTCGGGATCGCCCGACCACAGCCACGCATGCTCGGTGCGGCTCACCCCGACCAGCACGCCGAGAAATGCCGAAGGATGGATGAACAATTCCGCCAGCTCCGCCTCGTCGCGGTGATGCGCCGCGAAACGCGCGCCGCGCTCTTGCAGGCGCCGTTCGAGCGCGCCGACGTCGTCGGTCTCGACGAAAAACATGTACAGCGAATCGCCGCGCCGTTGGTGAAAACGGCCCATCGCAAGCGTGGCGTCGGTGATCTGCGCGATCTCGACGCGGTCAAGACGCGCGGGAGGATCGAACAGCGTCAGCGTACCCGTGTAGCCGAAATCCTTGCTCTCGATCGGGCTGAACTTCGCCGCGTCGAGGCCGAAGATGCGCGCATAGCGGGCCGACGCCGCCTGCCAATCGCCAACGACGTTGGTGACTTCGTAGGCCCATTTTATCGCGCCGGCGGGCGCGCGTTCCTGATGCTGCGAAATTACGGTGCGCATCCCAAACGTCGCGGCGGCGTCGAGATAGAGTTGTCCCGCGGATTGCTCGAAGCCGACGCCGCACTTGGCGAGGTGATGCGCGGCGGCGGCGGGGTCGTCCACCGAAAATCCCGCGCCGAACAGTCCGGTCTGCCACTTCGAGACAAAATCCTGGACCGCTCCTGCCCCGTCGGGTTCGAGAATTTCGACGAGGCTCGTCCCCGCTTGCATCGTGGTTCGCCTGGCGCCAAGCGGCGCCGCCTTGTCGCGGCGAATTAGCTCCGCGCCAAAGACTTCTGCGACCACCCGCTCGGCCGCATTGATGTCGGCGACCGCAATCTGAATTCTGTCAACGCGCTTGAGCATCGTCCAATTTTCTCCCCGCACAGTTGCGGCAGCTTGCGAATTACTGGAGCGGCGGCTCGTCGTCGGGCGGCGCGAGCACCGGCGACCCATGATGCATCACCATGAACCATCGGTTGCCCACGCGCTCGAACACATTGGTGGCGAGCACGTTCGAGCGTTCGTTGCCGTCGTAGCCGCGCTGGGTCAGGCTTTCCTCGACGACGACGATCGCCAGATCGCCGCTGATCGTCACTTCAATCTCGCCAAGCTCGAACTTCATCTCGAATACGTTGTCGAGGATGCGCTCCCAGCTCGCCATGATCGGGCCCCATCCCGAAAGTTTGCGCCATCCGGGATGGATGCAAATGATTCGCGGGTCGCGCAGCCAAACCGCTTCCATCTTTTCCGCGTCGAGACTTTCGAAGGCGTCGTAAAAGGCGCGGTTGGCGGCAAGCACTGATTCGCGATCGGACATGGCAGTTTTCCAGCGTAGTTTTTCGGATGAGCACGCGCCAGCCGCGGCAGGGGTGACCCCTGCACCCAGTATTCGGAAAGCGAAAGATGAGAGTATCGGCAGTCACGTTGCCGGCGCAATTTTCTGCGCGAGAGCGGCGCCCGAGGCCCGCAATCGGATCGCGTCGTCGATCAGCGCCGCGATTTTGCGCCCGGCTTGCGCGATCGGAATCCCGCCGCGATGAATGTTCGATATCACCGTGCGCTCGGGCTCGATCGATTTGAGCGTGGGCCGATAAATCACGTACGCGCTCAGGCTCTCGGCGGTGGCCAGGCCGGGACGCTCGCCGACGATCATGCAGACCACGTCGGGGCGCAATATTTCGCCCAGATGGTCTTCGATTCTGACCCGCGCATTTCGAATGAACATCGGCTTCAGGAGCCGGTATCGCGACGAGAGCCGCCGCCTGAGCGCGCGCATCAGCGGCCCCGCGTTCTTCTCCACCGCCGCCGATGAAAGTCCGTCGCCGACGCATAGCAGCACGCTGGGCGTCGCCGATTTGCCGCGTCCGCGCGGCGCAAGTCGCGCGACGCGAGCAGCATCGACGGCGCCAAGACGCCGGCCGCGCTCGGGATAGCGGATATAATCTTCGCGCGTGAGCGCTTGCGAGTGAACTTCGAGCAGGCCGTTGCGCTGCGGCCAATCTCGCCCGACCAGCGCCGTGACCGCATCGACGGCGCGCGCGTGATCTGCCCGCACAGAGAGCATCGCGGCCGTCGTGTAGCGCGGACCCGCGCGTCCAACCCCAAGCCGCGCGGGCGTCGATTTGCGCATCGCGTCGAAATCTGCCTCACCGTCGGTCTTGCTCGGCGAATCCATCAGCAGCAGCCGCGCGTCGCCGGCGCGCGCCGTGAGACAGCCGTCGCGGAGAATCCCCCGGCGCTCGCACCATTGCTCGAACTCGGGCGCGGTACGCAGCTTGAGCACTGCGCGCAGCGCCGCCGCATCGTGATAGCTGGTGGATTGATAAGAGAGCATCACGTCGTCGCCCATCGGCAGCGCCATGAAGTAGTTGCATCCCGCCGACGCCAGCAGCACCGCCAGATTTTCGCAATCGTTCTGATCGGCGCGAGCGTGATTGGTGTAGCATGCGTCGGCTCCGTGCGGGACTCCGAGCAGCTTGCCCATCAGATGATCCTCGAGGCCGGCGCGCGTGATTTGTTTCGCGTCGTACAGATATTCGGGGCCGATGAAGCCCACCACTGTGTTGACCAGCAGCGGCGCGTAGCGGCGCGCAAGCCCGTAGCATCGCGCCTCGAGCGTGACCTGGTCCGCGCCCTCGTGCGCATCGGCGGACAGCTCGGAGCCCTGCCCCGTTTCGAAGTACATCAGGTTCGCCGAGCGGATCCTGCCGGTCTCGCGGATCATCGCGTAGCCTTCGTCGAGCATCCTGACCGTAATCCCGAAACCGGCGTTGCCCTTCTCCGTTCCCGCCAGGCTCTGGAACAGGATGTCCATCGGAGCGCCGGCCTCGAGCGCGCGCATCTGCGTCGTGATATGGCCGAGCACGCAGTTTTGCGTCGGCGCTCCGGTGCGCTCGATGATGTCGGCGGTGAGTTCGAGCAATCGGCGGATGTTGTCGGGCTCGTCGATACACGGGTTGATGCCGATGAGCGCGTCGCCGGTCGCGTAGGCGAGGCCTTCGTAAATGGCGGCGGCGACTGCGGTGAGATCGTCGCGCGGATGGTTGGGCTGGAGGCGCGTCGAGAGCCGGCCCGCGAGGCCAAGCGTGGTGCGCGCGCTGGTGACGACGCGAATCTTCGACGCAATCGTGATCAGATCGAGATTGCCGCATAGCTTGGCGACCGCAGCGGCGATCTCCGCGGTGATTGCGCGCCCGGTCGCGAGGATCGCGTCGCCGGTGGTCGCGTCATCGAGCAGCCATTCGCGCAGCTCGCCGACGGTCTGGTTGCGCACGGCGGCGAATGCGTCGCGATCCAGCGCGTCGTCGATCACGCGCGTCACTTCGTCGCGGTCGTAGGCGACGACCGGGTTCTCGCGGAGATCGTTCAACGTGAGATCGGCGAGCACCGCCTTGGCTGCGATTCGTTCCCGCTCGGAGCGCGCGGCGATTCCCGCAAGTTCGTCGCCCGAGCGCGCTTCGTTGGCGCGCGCAAGCAATTCCTTAACCGAGCGGAAGCGGTAGGAAGTGCCGAGCAGTCGGGTCGAGAGTTTCATTGGCTTTCAGCCAGCGTAACGCGAGCGGATAGTAAGTGGAAAGAGAGATGACAGGCGCAATTCTGACTGATCGAATAGAGCCGGAGAGCGCAATTTATACCTTAGGTAGTGGTTTTGGGACGGCCCCCTTCTAGCTCTAGCTTTGTTCCGTCAAAAATTTTTCCGCAGGAAGCTGGTGTCGCCCGATTGCGGGCGAGGCCGGCGAGTGTGGGGGATCCTGGCGGTTGACCATAGCGTACGCATAGCACGTCGAATCGGGCGGGGTCAGGCTGAATAGTTCATCCCTGAATCCGGCCTGAAACCCGGATTCAGGAGTCACAGAGATTTGCGCGCGGGTTCAGTCACAAGGTCAAACCCGATCTCGAACTTCACGTTTGCTCTACGCCTGACTTTCGTACAGTGTGCATCAGGCTTCAAAATCGAAATTCCGGTCAAATCGAAAATCCTCCTGGATTCGATTAACCGAAATCTGGGAGGAATTTGATGCTGCGGTCCTTAAGACTGTTATCGGCGTTACTATGTTTTGCTGTTATTCTCTCTGCTTGCGATAACGGCAGTAGCTCCGGGCAGTCTTTTCATCGGCACAAAAAGACCCCGACGCCTACCCCTACGGGTTCACAGTCCGCAACCCCGACGCCGACCGCGACGCTAACTCCCACCGCCACCACGACGCGGACTTCGACCCCAACCAGTACCTCGACGCGGACGCCGACCCCGACTCCAACCTCGACGGCTACATGCAGCGTCAGCGTTACCGGCCCCCTCAATGTCGGTCGCTATGCCCATACGGCGACGCTGTTTACGAGCGGCCCTCTGATGGGCAAAGTCTTGATCGCGGGAGGCGATGGCCCGGGCGCCAGCCTCTCGCTGGCCAGCGCGGAACTCTACGATCCCGTCACCGGTACCTTCAGCTTAACCGGGAGCATGACAACCGGCAGAGTTTCCCATACAGCGACGCTGCTGCCGAGCGGTAAGGTGCTGGTCGCGGGCGGCTCCGACCCCACCGGCCATAGCATCGCCTCGGCAGAACTATACGACCCAGCGACCGGAACCTGGACCGTGACCGGCCCCCTGAACAGTACCCGCTCGTATCACACCGCGACTTTGACCACCAGTGGAGTCTTGATCGCGGGTGGCGTCGGCGGACCCTTGGTCACGCTGGTGCCGGCCGCGGAATTGTACGACCCGGTGGCCGGGACTTTCAGCACAATCGGCGACCTGACGAATCCGCGCCAACTCCAGACCGACATCCTGTTTACGGCGGGTCCCTTGGCGAATGACGTGCTGCTGATCGGTGGCGTTGGTAGCGGTTTTTCGTACATCGCTCCAACAGACCTTTTCACTCCGGTCGGCAACACCTTCTCCGCTTCGGGCAGTTTGCTCGATCCGCGAAGGCTTCATACCTCGACCCTACTGATCAGCGGAAAGGTACTGGTCGCAGGCGGGGTTACCATGAGCACCGACAACGTCAGCAATACCACCGAGATTTTTGATCCAGCCACCGCGACTTTTACGGCCGGCCCGAACATGGTCAACGCCAAAGCGTACGATGCCGCGACGCTGTTCACCAGCGGCCCGCGAATGGGTCAGGTGCTCATCTCAGCCAGCTTTACCACCGGCGGGTTTATTACCCCGAACAATGACCTCTATGATCCGGTGGCCAATTCCTTCTCGGCCACCTGCAACCTGCTTCAGACCCGCGAACAGCACACTGCAACGCTGCTGCTCAATGGGAAGGTACTGATCGCAGGCGGGTTCATCGTGGGCGGCGGGATCACGGAGTGTGAGCTCTATACCCCCTGATCAAATCAGGCGGGTCGCTTCACGCCGCGGCATCTCGGTCGCGGTGCGACGATAAGAGAAAACGGTTTGCGCGAACAGCGAACACATAATCGCGCTAGCCGGGCGCGGTAGCGCACGCCGCATCGCCCCCATAAGATACCGATCCGCGTATGAGACCGATTCGCCTGCTCGCCACCACCATCGCCCTGCTCGCCGCCGTCTCGATTGCCGCGGCGATTGCGGGCGCGGCCCAAACCGGGAACCTGAAGCTCGACGTACTCGGCGAAGACGGCGCGGGCGCGAAAAATCCCGCACACCTGATCGCGGCCAACGGGACGGAGGCCGGCCAGGTCACGCCCGGCTCGTCGATCGCGCTGGCGCCGGGCCAATACAAACTGGTGATGCCGATCGTCGGCGGGCAGATCGTCAAGGACGGCGTCCAGATCGAGGCCGGCCGCACTCACACCGTGCTCATTGAAAATGTCGCCGTGCTGCAGGTCAGCGTGAAAGACAGGACCGGCGCCGATCCCGGCTTCGGCGTGACCGTGACCACCACCGATTCGCCGCACGCGAAGGTCGCCAGCTTTATTACGGGCGACAAGTATCTGTTCGCGCCCCAACAGGTGAACGTCCACGTCGATGCGCCCCCGCAAGGCTACGACTGGCACGCGGTGGCGCTCGCGCCCGGGCATGGCGCGAAGCTGACGCTCGACGAAGTTGTGAAGGCGGACTTGGTGGTGCAGACCGTGATGTCTAAAGTTCCGTTCGACAACTCGACTCGCGTGGTAATTTTGCGCGCGGGAACGCAGACCAAAGTCGCCGAGAGCGATCCCGGAAGTGAGCATCGCTTCAAGCTTGACCCGGGCGACTACGACGCTTATGTGGAAAATCGGTCCGGCAAGGGCAAGCCCTACGTGACTTCGGCTGGAATCCATCTCGACTCCGGCGCAAAGGTGGAACGGACGGTCCCGCTGGACTAAGTAACAAGCGAAGAGAGGTTAGATGGCAAGCGAACGGCAAAAAGAAATCAAGCGGCGGCGCAAACGGAAAAAATCCAGACTGCAGGCCAAGACCCGGGAGTCGCGCAAAAAGACCCGCAAAAAGCGCTCGTGAACCTCCACGACTGATCTGCGTCGGACGTTTGCCGCGCGCGGCGCGCGCCCGCGTAGGCGCGCCGCAGAAAAAAATTATCGCACTCCGTGCACCGGCGTCGATGCACGATTCCGGCGCCTCGCCCCGTATATGAGTGCGGCGTAAGATTGTTGTTCCTGGAAACTCGAGCGCCACGCGTTTCGCAATTGAGAGAGTGAGAAAAAGGCCCCCATGCAAGTGAAGCACCAAATCCGATTCCCCTTGTATGTCCTGCTTACTCTATCGATCGTTGCGATCTCATCGATGCGGCCGGCGACAGCCTCCCGCGATGACACCGGCGCCGAGGACGCGCTTTCGGCGGCGATCGCCGGACCGCAGCGTTCCGCGGCAAATAAGGCCCGCGACAAATATCGCCATCCGCTCGAAACGCTCACCTTCTTCGGAATCAAGCCCGCGATGACCGTGGTCGAGATCTCGCCCGGCGCCGGCTGGTACACCGAGATTCTGGCGCCCTTGCTCAAGGACCACGGCAAGCTTTACGAAGCGGTGGGAGGCGGACCGGGCGCCAAGACTTTCCAGGACAAGCTCAAGGCCGATCCCGCCGTCTATGGCCGCGTCATCGTGACCACGCTCAAGCCGCCGGCTGAAACCGAAATCGCGCCCGCCGGCTCGGCCGATATGGTCTTGACGTTTCGCAACGTTCACGACTGGATTGCGCACGGCACCGCGCAAGACTACTTCAAGGCGTTTTACCGCGCGCTGAAACCCGGCGGAATTTTGGGGATAACCGACCATCGCGCCGATCCGTCGCAGCCGCAGGATCCCAACGCCAAGAACGGATATGTGCGCCAGGACTATATGATTAAGCTGGCGGAAGAGGCCGGCTTCAAACTGACGGGCGCCTCGGAAATCAACGCAAATCCCAAGGACCTGCGCGACCATCCGGTATGGTATCTGCCGCCAACCTTGCGCCTGGGTGAAAAGGATCGCGCCAAGTATCTGGCGATCGGAGAGAGCGACCGGATGACGCTCAAGTTCACCAAGCCCGCGACCGAACCCCAGCCGCATTGAACTGCCCCGCATCGCGCGCGTAGAGCAGAGCAGCGACGGGGGAACTTAGTTGTATGCGAAACCCGCCGTGGGTGCAGCGACTGTCTTGGTAGTCAAGCGGGGATTGGGCATGGAGCACTCCAATGAGTGCGATGCTTAAGCATCGCATTTAGGATGGTGATGAGTTTGCGCATGCAGGCGACCAGCGCGAGCTTTTTGGCTTTGCCACGCTGCAGCAGACGGCAATAGAGGGAACGCAGGACCGGGTTATAGCGCACGCCGACGAGGGCGCCCATGTAGAGCGCCGCGCGCAGATGGGCGCGTCCGCCCCAGACCGTGCGCCGGCCACGCATCGTGCCGCTGTCGTGGGGATAGGGCGCCACCCCCACCAGCGCGGCAATCTCCCGCCGGTTGAGCCGGCCCAACTCCGGCAGTCCCGCGAGCAGCGTTGCGCACAGCACCGGACCGACACCGGGCACGCTGCTCAGCAGGTCCTCCCGTTCCCGCCACAGCGGCGAGTTGCGCAGCATCTGGTCGAGGTCGTGGTCGCGCTGCTTAAGCCGGGCCTGGAGCCAGCGGATATGCGCGCGGATCTCGCGGTGCAGCACCGCCGGCACGCAGCCGAGCCGGTTGCGCTCGGCGCTCAGCATCTCGACCAGTTCGCGCCGACGGGTAACCAGCGCCTGCAACTGGCGGGTCTGCTCGTCGGGCAACTCCCTGACCGGCGGCTTGATCCGCTCCGCGAACAGCGCCAGGGCACGCGCGTCAAGCGCGTCGGTCTTGGCCAACTGCCCGGTGCAGCGCGTGAACTCGCGCACTTGGCGCGGGTTGACCACCGCCACCGGCACCTGCGCCGCCGCCAGCTCGCCCACCAGCGCCGTCTCCAAGCCGCCGCTGGCTTCCAGCACCACCAGCGCGGGAGCGAGCTTTTGCAACCGCCCGGCCAGCTCCACGATCCCACGCGCGTCGTGGGCGATGCCCAACAACTCGCCCGCGAACCCTAGCGCCACATCCAGCCGCGCCTTGCTCACATCGATTCCCACGAACACTTCTGCCCTCGTCATCGCTGCCCTCCTCCGCTCAGGCCTCACCCCTCCTTGCCCGATGCGGGCTCGACCACTGGCGCCGGCCCCGGCGACTGTTCGGGCTTTGACCTGCTTATTAGGGCGCGGCGACCCGCGCTGCACCACGGTCTCGCTCATTGCGGACCCAGGGGTTCCCGGTCTGCCGCGCCCAAGTTTGTTTCCATCTTGCGATGACAACGGCAAGATACAAGGGGCCGCAGCCCCTGCCGCCCACC
>NZ_DATCTO010000097.1 GCF_036567905.1 Candidatus Binatus sp. | reverse complement strand
CAGATCGGCCGCCGCTTCTTTTGGAGCATCGCTGATTTACGCTTGCGCGTCGCCGTTCACCTCGTGACCGTGAGCAGCCGCCGATTCAACCGCGGCAAGACGCTGCCCGATTGGAATTGCAGGGCGGGACAACGTCGGCTGGATCGGGAACGGATTGTCAAACTGAATCCGCCGCATCGAATCGCTGGTCGCGAAGCCGCGCGCGAACACCGCATGCAGCAACTCCGCCAGAGCCTCGCCCTCGAGCACCATCGGCTGCACCCATATCTTGCCCCCGTCGGTCGTCTCGCAGTACGGCCACACGAAGGGATCGCCAGCGTTCACAAAGTTGGCCCGTGCATACGGGACCGACTGGTCGCATGGCTTGAAGGTCGGGTAAACCAGGACTGCATGGACCTGCATCAGGCCCACCAGAATAATCGAGCCGTGCTGTGCCAGCAGACCGGCGCCCTTGGCGAACGACCACAGCTCTCCCCCCTCCATCACCGACCGCGCCGGTAGATGGCTCAAGTCCGGCCGCGGATAACTTTGCGGAAAGCTGGCGAGATCGTGCATCAGGAATCCCGACATCATTTGCTCAGGGGGATCGTCGTCGTGCTCGAACAGCCCGTAGAGAAGCCCGTATTCGAGATGAATCTTGCCGATCTTCGACCGTTGCGTCTCCCGAAAACGTGCGCCCTTCTTCGCACGCGCCTCCTCCATCCGTTCGCTGAAAATCCGTCGTTCGCGCTCCGTCGTGAGTTGCCGTAGTTCCATTACCCTCATCCCTCCTGTTGCGGGGAGTTAATTCTCCCCGGCATATCCGAATGGAATTGGGGCTAGGACGACGACCCGGAAGCGAGGAGACCTGCCCCCCTCGCCGGAAGCTTGAAAAAGCCGTATGAAGATCGGTCGTGGCCTGGTAAAAAGCGAAGTCCCTCTTTTTTAGGTTCGCCTTCGGGGCCCCTTTCGATGCGAACCGGATTCGATGGCGCCCGGAGAGTGCCATCCCGGCAGGCTCTGCTGGTCATGGTCGCCACTGATGATTACTAAATGACGCGGATGGTGAACTCTGCGGTCATTAGCTAACTTAGAGTGTCGTTAGCAGAGTCATGATGTTAACGCAAGGATGACTCAGGGTGCTCTTTTTCGACACTTGCATTGCGGGCCGATGCCACCGTACACTTGATGTTCATATATGGGAGTCTGTTGGTTGTGGAACTGAAGTCTGAGCGAAGTTCCGCGGTAGATGCGGTGGTCGAAGAGATTCTGAGCCGGGCTCACACAGTCGGCCGCAAGGAACTTGAAGCATGGAGAAAACCGCAGCGGGAAGTGCGGGAATTGGCGCGCCTAGACTACGTCCGCGTCATACGCCGAACCCTCGATTACCACTCGCTGTGCGCTACTATCGACGAGATCAAGGAAATTTGGCCCGAGTTAAATCGCAAACAGTTTCGGCCCAAGCCGGTCGACTATCTCGCCGCGATTTCGTCAGACCTGCGCATCCATCTTCAGGCCAACCCCTATCGGGGACCCGAAGGCATGGCGCTGCGAGGCTTTTACGTGGACAAAGCCCCCAAAGTACTGAAGCGCCCGCTCATTTATCTCAACACCGCCCACGATCCGGCCGCGGTCTCGGCCACCTTTATGCATGAGATGAGCCACCATGTCACGGCGAAGGTTACCGGCCGCGCCGACAACGGAGTTCATTATCTCTTCAACGCCGCCCATCACGATCACCTGGCCCAACCGGCGGAACTCGTGGCCGACGCGATCGTCAGCCTTGCCGGGTATCCCCAACCGCTCGCGCGCAGAATCTTCGCAACGCAGTGGGATTGGGGCTTGGTCGCGCGCGCCGACAGGCTTCCCGATCAAGCGTTCGCGCAGATTCGCAGCCACGTGCGAACGTTGGGTGGATTTGATTTTACCGCTTCACTACCGCCCGGCCAGAGCTTCAATTATCTGACCGGAATGATCCATTACGCAAAACTCCGATGGGCACTATTGGTGGAATACGATCTATGAAAAAAGAAACTCTCGGTCAGGTCCTCAAACAGCGTCGCGGCGCTTATGCCTACACCCAGCGTGAACTCGCACGCAAACTCGGCGTCAAGGCCAGCCACGTCGCATACCTCGAAAACGGACGCCGCCGCCCTTCCCTCTCGCTGCTCTCGCGGCTGGCGGATACGCTCGAGCTCGACAAGCAGCGGCTGTTCCTCCTCGCGCATCCTGAGGCGCATTGGATAGTCGGCAAGGAGCGTGACTCTGCGCCCGCCACCCGGCAGGAAAACGCATGGCGCAAGTTTGTGGCCGATCGCGGGACGCTGACGCGTCACAAGGTGACGGATCAGGAGCTCAAGGTCCTGCAGAAGGTGAATATGCTCGGCCGCATCTCGGCGCCTAATCAGTTCCTGTTCATCTTGAACGCGATTCGCCAGGCGGTCGAAGAGGAATAGCCGAACCCGCGCTTCGGCTCTTCGACTTTTCAACTACCTTTTGCTGGCGGCACGCTGATTCCTTTGAGGAATTCGCTGCCGCTGGCAAAGCGTCGCGCGCAACCGCCTTGTGGTAGGCGGTCATCGTTTCTAACAGGGTACTTCGAGTACTCAGGGTAAACTCCGCCCGCATCGCTTCTGAACATCGGATGCGGGGGGTCGCCCCTGCCAATCTCAAGCCGTTGAGGCGACGCATGCGATGGTTTAGGCTCAGGTGATGGAAGTGCATTTTCGATGAAGATCGATATCGACCTCAAGTCCGGATTTCTGCAGAACCTCAAGCGCGAAGTGCTCGATTCGCTCAACCTCGAAGAACGCACGATCATCGAGGTTTCCACCGGCGAGATGGGCAACAAGCCCGACGCGGTCAAGCTTGGATGGCTCAAGATGCGGACCAAGGAGACCTGGACCAAGCAGCGGTACACCAAGGCTCTCGCCCGCACCATGGAAAAGCTCCGCGAAGCAGTGGCTCTGGCTGAGAAGAACAGGCAAGACTGAGTGCGCTGCCCTTGCGTCAGGGCTCGATCCGCGCCACTCGACGCTTGCCCACTTCGAGCACCTTGTGCTCGCCCGGCACAAAGCGAAAATTCACGTCGGTTATCGTGTGGCCGTCCACCCGCACCGCGCCCTGGCTCACCAGGCGCCGCGCCTCGCTGGTCGAAGGCGTGAACTGCAGCTGCTTCATCAGTTCGCAAATCCACAGATCCTCGGCGATTCGATACACCTGCGCGCTCGCCGGAATTTCCCGGCGCTGGTGCTTGCTCTCGAAGTATTGCTCGGCGCGATCCGCGGCGCGCGCGCCGTGGTATTCGGCGACGATCGTATGAGCGAGGCGTTTCTTCGCTTCCATCGGATGCAATCCGCCCGACTTCACCGCCGCGATCTCTTCCGCCGTCGCCTTGGTCAGCAACTCGTAGTATCGAACCATCAGTTGATCGGGCGCCGACATCAGCTTGCCGTACATGTCCTCGGGCTTGTCGGTCAGCCCGACGTAGTTTCCGTATGACTTGGACATTTTGCGCACGCCGTCGAGACCTTCGAGCAGCGGCATCGTCATCACCGCTTGCGGTGCCTGTCCGAAGTGCCTTTGCAGATCGCGGCCAACCAGCATGTTGAACTTCTGGTCGGTGCCGCCAATCTCGAGGTCCGCTTCCAGCGCGACCGAATCGTAACCCTGGATCACGGGATAGAGCAGTTCGTGCAGGAACAGAGGCTCCTGCTCCGCGAGCCGCTTCTCGAAGTCGTCACGCTCCAATAGACGGGCGACGCTCACCTTCGCCGCAATCTCGATCAGGCGGCGCACGCCCAATTCATTCATCCACTCGCTGTTGAAGCGGATCTCGGTGCGTTCGCGATCGAGAATCTTGAACGCCTGCACGCGATAGGTTTCCGCGTTGCGCTCGATCTGATCGCGCGACAGCGGCTTTCGCGTCTCGGAGCGTCCGGTGGGATCGCCGATCATCGCGGTGAAGTCACCCACCAGGAAAATCACGGTGTGGCCCGCGTCCTGAAAGTCGCGCAGCTTCTTGAGCGTCAGGCTGTGACCCAGATGCAGATCGGGCGCGGTAGGATCCATCCCGAGCTTGATCCTGAGCGGCCGGCCAAGCGCGAGCTTGGCCGCGAGTTCGGCCGCAGAAATGACCTCGCTGCTGCCCCTGGCGAGCGCGGCAGCCTGTTCCTTCGCCTGGTTTTCTTTCACGTCCCGCTTCGTCAATTCCGTTCGCCGGAGTTTCAATGACGCTCAAGCGTACAGGATTATTGACGCCGCGGAATAGCCCGCCCGCCACGCGGTCGCGCTCGCCGCGCGCGGATTATCCGCGATTAGCCGCCCGCCGGCCTTGATAGTGCGCTCGCTTGCCCACGCTCCGGATGCGGCGGCGACGGTCATGCGCGCCTTGCCGTTGGCAGACAGGGATCATGCCCAGCCTCCGCAACCCTCGTTCCACCACCCCGAGCGCGTGTTCGTGGACAATGCCGACTTCGCGCAGCCGGAACTCGCGGTCCGGGAACTCCAGCCTGCCTGCCTTGCAGGCGTGCGAAAATGTCCGCCGGCGCACGCCGAAGCAGCTTGGCCCGTAGAGTTCGCTCAGCAGCCACAGCGCGATCTCGTCAAGACCTCGCATGCACCATCCAATACACTGGTAGTCGTCGATTGCGTTGGCAGCCACCATGCACGCATCCGCCGGCAATTCCTCCGCCACCAACCGCCTCGCCCGTCCGCTGTGAAGCAGCTCGCGCAAGCGGAAATAAAAGCGCAGAGCTTCCTCCGCTCTTCTGAAGCGGGTCTTCTTTTCATCAAACATGCGCAGCCCCTATCCCCGGAGGTAAAATTATGAGACCGCACGAAGCGTATGGCCGACGGGGGCTAACCCAGGCCCCTCTCGCATCTGCACGAATAGCGCAGCCATCCGAACGGGACGCGAAATTTACCCGCCCAACGCGACGAGGCCTCCAATCTGTGATTGCTCTAGCGCGGCGTCGTTCGCCAAGTCAACACAATGATTATACTAGCAGACTTTTTGTTATTCGAGTGGCCGCTGAAACTCTTCTAGCCGCGCTGATTGTAGCGATTCATTGCCGCTTCGAGTCCGTGCTCCGCGATCGCCTCCACCGCGCCCGCTGCACGCTCAAGCATCGGCGTGAGCGCCTGTCGTTCGGCGGCGGTCATCGGACGCAGCAGGTAGTCCTTGTTTTCTTCGTTCTCCGGCGGCCGGCCGATTCCTATTCTGACCCGAATGAAGTCCGTGGTTCCCAGCGACTCCGCGATTGAATGAACGCCGCGGTTTCCGGCATCGCCGCCCCCCTGTTTGATTCTCAGCCGGCCCGCTTCAAGGTCGAGTTCGTCATGCACCACGATCAAGTGCTCGGGAGCAATTTTGAAATATCCGAGCAGGTCCGAAATGCATTCACCGCTCAGATTGTAAAAAGTCTGCGGCTTGACGAGTATCGCCGGCTTTCCGGCCAGCACGACTTCAGCGGTGACGCCTTTGAACCTGCGCCGGCGCGGTTCGACGCTTTTCGCTTTTGCGATTCGATCGATCGTCATGAATCCGGCGTTGTGACGCGCGCGCGAGTATTGCTCGCCGGGATTTCCCAGCCCGGCCACCACCCATTGAATCGATGAACGCGATTCGGATTCGGACTTCTTTCCGGATTGACGGGACAAACGGAAATTCCCGAACAGACGCTTGATCGCCGCCATCAAATTCAACCGGCTCACGCACCAATGCGGCGCTTCGTTTTCGATGGAGTTGCGCGGACCAACGGCTCGAGCGCCTTGAACAGCGCGGCCATCTCGGCCGGAGTTCCAATCGAGATTCGGATGGCGTCCTGAAGCAGCGGTGTCGCGAAATGCCGGACCAGGATTCCGTCCCGGCGCAGCCCGCGCGTCACCGGCGCTAGGTCGCGGCCCGGCATCCGCGCGAGCACGAAATTAGCCTGCGACGGCGGTACCACGAAGCCGAGCTTGCGCAGCCGCGCCTCGGTCAGAGCGCGCGTCCGAATTACTTTCGCGACATTGCGCCGCATCCAGCCGGAGTCGCGCAGCGCTTCGGCCCCTGCGGCCAGCGCGACCCGGCTCAAGTTGTACGAATCCTTGACCTTCAGCAACGCGTCGATCACCGGCGGATGCGCAAAACACAGCCCCAGCCGCATCCCGGCCAGCGAATACGACTTCGACAGGGTGCGCAGAACTACCACGTTGCGATGGCGCCGCATCAGGCCCAGCGCATTTTCGTCGGCAAAGTCCGCGTACGCTTCGTCGATCACCAGCAATCGGCCGTCCAGGCGTTTTGCCAGCGCGCCCAGGCTGCGGGTCGGAGTTGAGGTGCCCGACGGCGAATTGGGATTGCACACGACCGTGAGATTGGCGCGCGCCTGCGCGAGCGCGTCGAGCGGCAGCTCGAAGTCGGCGCCGAGCGGGCAGTGAAGGATTCGCGCCTCCTGCACCAGCGCCAACGTGTCGTACAGCGAATACGTCGGGACCGGATATGCCACAGTGTCGCCGCTTCCCAGCGTCGCACGAAACACCATCGCCAGCAGCTCGTCCGAGCCATTGCCCGCGATGATCATGCTTTGCGGTATCGAGTAGATCCGCGAGGCGCTCGCCACGAATTCATCGGCGCGCGGCGCCGGGTACAGCCGGATCGCCGACCCTGCCATCGCTTTCGCAACCGCGCGGCGCACCCGCGGCGATGGCGGATACGGGTTTTCATTGGTGTTGAGCTTGATTAAGCGCTGGCCCGGGCGCGGCTGCTCGCCGGGCCGATACGCCGCCATCTTTTTGATCGATTCGCGAAACATGTGTGAATTATGAATCCAGCGGCAGCCTGATTCGAGTACCGGTTCGCGACGAACGATAGCAGGCCTCGACCGCCTCGACCGCGCGCAGTCCGTCGTTCGCGTCGGGCGAGGGCTTCACCCGGCCTTGAATCGCACCAACGAAGTTTGCCGCGAGCGCGCGAAACGGAGCGAGCAGATCGCGTGGATCGAATCGGCTCATCACCTCGTCGCGCGAGAACCCCGGCGCCGGACTGCCGTCGGCCTTCAAAATCGAAATGTCCTGGCGTGGATAACCCGCCATCACTCTGCCCTCATTGCCGTAAATCTCGATCGCCGACAGCGCCGGCATGCTGCTCCAACTCGCCTCGACCACGCCGATCGCGCCCGACTTGAAGTGCATGATCATCGCCCCCGTATCCTCGACCTCGATCTGTTTGGCGAGGATGCCAACCTGCCCCGAGACCGAATCGACCTCGCCCATGATCCAGATTGCAAGATCTGTGACATGAACGCCAAGATCGAGCATCGCGCCGCCACCCGCTTCCAAAACCGTCGTGAACCACTTCTGTCCCGGCGCCCAGGACTCGGGTCCGCCATGCGAAAGGCGCGCGCGAATGAAATGCGGCCTGCCGATCGCCCCGCTCGTGACGGCGTCCTTGATCGCGCGCTCGACTCCGCCGTAGCGCCGCTGCATCGCGACCATCAGCACCCGCCGAGCCTTCGCCGCCGCATCCGCCATCCGGTGCGCGGCCGCAGCAGTCGGCGCCATCGGCTTTTCCACCAGCACGTGCGCGCCCGCGTTGAGCGCCTTTACGGTAAATTCGCAGTGCAAATGGTTCGGCGTGAAGATTCCGACCGCTTCGGGGCGCTCGCGCGCCAACATCTCCTCGAAATCGGAATAGACCTTCGGCCGGTCTGCCTCCCCCGGCCAAATCGCCCGTGCAACGCGCTCGGCCTTGTCGGCGGTGCGGCTCTGTATCGCGATGATTTGAGCGTCCGCGACACTCCGGAGCGCCGGAATATGCGCGCGTTCGGTAATCGCGCCGGCGCCCGCAATCGCAATCTTGATCATCGGGAACGCCGGCGAAGATCCGTTGCGCGTTTCGGCGGACGCTTCTTCGCCGGTGCGCGGAGCGGGCCGGTCGATTCAAGCAGCCACTTGACGTACGGCGGCGAGCCGCGATCCGCATTCAACGCCAGAACTTCCGGCGTTTCGTAGCTATGCAACTCGCGCACACGCTTCTCCAGCTTGAGGTAAAGACTCGCACGAGTCTTGATAATCAGCAGGTATTCGCGATCGTCTTCGACCGCATCGCGCCATCTATAAATGGATCGAACCGGTCCGACGATGTTGACGCAGGCCGCCAGCCTCTCGCCCACCAGCGCGCGCGCGATGGAGACGGCCTGTTCCTCGCTGCCCGCGGTCACGAGCACCGCCTTCAGCCGATGCGGCGTTCGAAGCGCCATCTCAGCCCCGCCCCTCGCGTGCCAGGCGTTTGCGCAACTCGCCGGGAGTGCATCGGTACTTGAACGCCTTGCGATCGTTCACGAACAGAACCGGCACTTCGACTCCGAAGCGAGCCTCGAGGCCGGGGTCGCCGTCGATCTCGATGCGCAGGAGACGCGCGTCGAATTTCGGAAGTTCGGCCGCAATCGTCTGTTCCATCTCGCGGCACAAACCGCACTCGTTGCGTGTGTAGAGAATCAGCTCGATCATGAATCGGCGCTCGTCTTGCCGCGCTGCGGGGTACTCTAGCGATCGTGGCGCAGGACTCCAAGCCGCTTGAGAACTGACTCGGTCGCGGGGCACGGCGACGCGCCCGCGCGGCGGCGCGCTCGCGCCAACAGTCGCAGATGCGCCGCCAGCAGCATCACGTCGGCCCATCGATCGACGTCATACCACGCCGGACCCAGCGCGTACCGAATGCCGGCGCGTTTGAGACGCTTTACGGTTGAATCGAACACGCCGCCGCTGCCCCATCGGATCGCGGTGAAGATCGGGGGCATCGCGCCGCGCACGCCGAGTGCGTAGTAGCCGCCGTCGAGACTCGGCGCGATCACGACGCGATTGCGGCAAAGCGCCTCGACGCTGGCCGCGAGCAGCGCGCCGGGAAGTGAAGGCGTATCGGTGCCTGTCAACAGCGCGCCGGAAGATGAAAAGGGTTCGAGCGCCCGCGCCATCCGCTTGCCCAACGACCCATCACCTTGATCGATCAGTTCAGCGCCGAATCGCCGCGCGAGCCGCCGGAAGTATTTGCTGCGCTCGACCCCGCCCGCTGCGCTCGCCGCGATGACGATCCTGGAGGAACCGATCGAGACTGCCTTGGCCAGCGCGTCGCAAATGAACGCGTCGGACAATGCTGCCGCGGCCGCAGCCGTCATTGCTCCGATCAATCGGGATTTGTTCCGATCCGCGACGGGCTCGCGGCAAAATACGATCAGCGCTGGCCGCGACGGGCTCACTTGATCGTGTTCGGACGAATGATATTTATCGGCATCCCGAGGGTTTTCTTGACGAACTCCGCCACCGACGTGATTGGCTGCGGCGTGATCGACGGATCGCTCACCTGGCCGCTAACGTGAAAGTACGCCGCGAGCAGTTTACCCGTGCCCGCACCGATGCGTTCTCCGATCAGTGGAATATGGTTCACCACCCAATCCACCGTGTCGAACGGAAACATGCCGACCTGCATATCGAGCGCGCTCGCGCCGAACTGAATGCTGCCGTTCGCCGTGATATCCATCACCGGACCCTGCAGCACGAAATTATCGGTGTAGAACAGCCCGCTCTCGCCCTTGAAATCGGTGATAATCGTTTTGAACGGGACCCCATTGACCCGCGGGTCGGGAATCTGCGCGCTCAGCCAATTCTTGATGTCGATAAAACTGAGCAGGCGCGAAAGCAGCGTAAACTTGTCGAGGGTTCCGTCTCTGACCGTCACCGACATGTCGCCGGCAAGCGTTTCGAAGAAGTTCGTGTCGGTGTTCGCCCACAGATCGATGGCGAGAAAAAGATGACCCAGCAATGGCGACTGCTTGTTCTTGCCGCCCAGCATGAAGAGTGGCGCAGGGTCCATGTCGGTGGCGCTGCCGGTCATGTGCATCCAGTTGTCCGGAGCACGGCCGGCAAGATCGAGCTTCATCTTTCCGCGATAAGCGGTCGCGCTCATGTTATAAACGTGCCAATCGCCGGCCGGGGAGCGGGTAAAATCGGTCTTGAGGTCGGTCATCTGAAAGGCGGCGAGATTTCCCGCCCGCGCTTCGATATGCCCGCTGCAAGGAACCGGAAAATGGATCGGCGGCGCAGCCGGCGACCACGGCATCCGCACAAAGTTCATCACCTCGAGATCGAGTTTCTGCAAGGCAGCGTCGATTCGAATCGACGGATGCGTATAGTCGGCTACGGTGATGCGGAAATTGATCGCCTGGTCCTCAAGCTTCGAGCCCGGCATCGACAAGATGAGCTGCTTGTGACGCATCGTGAGCGTCGCACCCTGAACCAGGATTGGCGAACGCAGGAAGTTGAATTTCACGCCGCCCTTTGCGAGCGTCAGCTTGCCCTCGGGCGTCATCGCGCCGGGCTTGCCGGGAACGCTGTTGACAACGACCTTGCCGCCAATCGCCCCGCTCACCGCGAAGTCGGACGGATCAACCAGCAGCGCCAGCCACGTTTCCGACGGGAAATCATGAAGCCCCAGCGTCAGATCATGCACGGCGATGCCCTGCGCTGTGAAATTCACGGCGCCATCCAGCGTCGCATCGCCGCCGGTCGCCGCCAGCATCAGATGGTCGAACTTGATTGAACCCGGTTTGATGGCGATGGCGCCGCCTGAAACCTTGAGCGGTCCGGGCGAACCCTTGATAGTGAGGACGGCGCCCGTTGCATCGGCGCGGACCTGATAGTTCTTGGGCGCCACCAGGGCCTTCGCGCTCAGCTTTCCGGATGCGGTAGCAATTATTTCGACGCGGCCGCTCAGACGTTCGAGACGATCGCGCTCCCGCAACTGATAAAAATCAAGCGCCTTGGCGATGGCCGGATAGAGCTCGGCGAGGTCTGCGTCGACGTTCACGCTGGTCTTATAGCCCGCGGCCTCGATTCCGTTGCTGAGGTCGGCGTTGACGACGAGGTCGTGGATCGCAGAGTTTCCAAACTTCGCGGTGCCTTGCGAGATCGTGAGCAAGCCTTTCGCGTAACCAAGCTGGGCGCTCAGATTTTCGACCGGCGGCAGTTTCGTATCCGTAGGAATTGTGAAACCGACGTCCTCGATGGTCCCGGTGACCACCAGGTTCTTGCGAATCGCATCGAGCGGCGCCGTCTTAATCTCGTCGAGTGCGGCGCTGAGCGTCGCTTCGCCGACGGTGATCTTGCCGGGTCTGAGCCGGTTGAGCATATCCACGAGGTCGGCAGGCAGATGGCGGACCGACAGCAGTCTCTGTTTGACCGCAGCGGCGTCGAAATGAAACCCGCCAACGTGGATTCCCAGCTCCGGGTTCCCGCTTTGAGGACCCAGCAGCTCGGTATCGGCGGAAAGCACCGCCCTGTTGACCTTGCGCAAAACAATCTGCGTGACGGCATACTTGCCGCCGGTAATGTCGAAGCCGGCATGGAGTGAGTAGTCGCCCAGATCGAACGGCGCGGCCAGCCGCCGGCTCTTGAGCAGCAGCTTTTGCGCACCCGCATCGGTCACGCCGGTCATCGAGCCATCGTCATGAAGCGAGAACTTGAGGCTGCCCTGCAAAGTGCCGGCCAACGCGAAACCCTCCGCCTCGATTCCGTCCAGCGGTACGTCCCAGGTCCACAACTGCCCATGCGCAAATTCGCCGGGCCGCGAATTTTTTCCGGCGCCAAGACTCATCTTCCCGCTTATCTGCGCTCCGGAAACGGGCGATCCAAGTACCGAGCCGCTGAACCCGAGCAGCCACAGGAAAGGCTGCCGGTGAGTGCGGTACGCGATGATTCCAACATGGTTGGCAAGCTCGGCGCCGTCGGCGTAGCGCACCGTGGCGTCGATCGTGTCGACGCGCCACGCGACCCGCGCCAGCGCGTGCAGCGCGTCTTGCAGCGCGCTTATGGTTTGCGCCCCTGGACTCGGCATGGGGACCGCGGCCGCGTTGGAGGAGGCTACAGGCAGCGTGATTTCCGGATTGGTCGCGGTCAGCCGATAGAGTGGAAGCCCGCTGCTGAATAAAATCGAATGGTACGAGACCAGCGCGCGCAGCGACTTCAGCTTGACGATTTCATGCCCGCGGGCGATGACCTGCGGCTGGTCGAGGACGACTGTCAGGTGAGTGCCGAGATGAACGGAGCTGGCGCGCGGGATGATATCGACGCCGGTGCGGTTGCGGACCGAGGCCAGAACGTAAACGACGATGCGCGACTGGTTGACCGCGATCAGCGCCGCCGAAACGCCGAGCACGGCTGCCACAATGAGCGCGGAAAGCGCGGCGATTCGGACCAGTCTCATGATTGCCGTGACGCGATCCGCACGTCGGTTGTGGCGCCGTCCGCCTGGCTCACGAAGCGGTCAGTTGCTTTCGGCCATCTCCGCCGGCGGCCCGTCGATGTATCCCGCACGATGCTTGTTCCTGAGCCCCGTCTTGAGCACGCGGTTGCGCAGTCGCACCGACTTCGGCGTGACCTCGACCAGCTCTTCCTCGTCGATCCATTCCAGCGCCGCATCCAGCGTCGGAATGCGCGCCGGCGAAAGCCGAATCGCTTCATCGTGGCCCGACGCGCGCATGTTGCTGAGCTTTTTCTCACGGCAGACGTTGACCGGCAAGTTTATCTCACGGGCATACTCGCCGACGATCATCCCTTCGTAAACCGGCTCGCCGGGTCCGACGAAGAATATCCCGCGCTCCTGCAAATGAAAGATCGCGTAAGCCGTGGTGACGCCCTCGCGATCGGAAATCATCGCCCCGTTGGCGCGCGAGCGAATCGTTCCCGACCACGGCGCGTAGCCGTTGAACAACGTGTTCATCAGGCCGTTGCCGCGGGTATTTTCGAGAAATCGGCCGCGAAACCCGATCAGGCCGCGCGCGGGAATGTCGTATTCCAGCCTCACGCGGCTGCTCGCATGGGTAACCATCGTGCGCATCTTGCCCTTGCGCGCCGAGAGCATCTGCGTGACCACGCCGATACATTCCGCCGGGATGTCGATCACCAGCATCTCCATCGGCTCGAGTATCTCGCCGCCGGCCTGCTTGGTGATGACGGTGGGCTTCGAGACCTGCATCTCGTAGCCTTCGCGGCGCATGGTCTCGACGATCACCGCGAGCTGCAATTCGCCGCGGCCCATCACCCGCCAGGCGTCAGGCGTCAGTTGCTCGACCCGAGTGCTGACGTTGCGCCGCGCTTCGAATTCGATTCGTTCGCCCAGCTTCCGCGAGGTGACAAAATCTCCTTCGCGGCCCGCCCACGGAGAATTGTTCACCGAGAAAGTCATCGCCACGGTCGGCTCGTCGATGCGAATAGGCGGCAGCGGACGCGGGTTCTCGAGGTCGGCGATCGTTTCACCGATCGCGATGTCCTCGATGCCCGCCACGATCACTATCTCGCCCGCGCGGGCGGTTTCACGCTCGACGCGCGTGAGCCCCTGCCATCCATAGATGTGCGCGACCTTGCAGACCACGGTCTTGCCGTCGCGTCGGCACAGCGAATAGTTCTGCGACGCCGTCATCGAGCCGGCGATGATCCTGCCGACCGCGAGGCGGCCGACGTAATCGTCGTAGTCGATATTATTGACCTGGAATTGCAGCGTCGCTTCGGGATCGACTTCGGGGCCGGGCAGGTGCGCGACGATCGCGTCGAACAGCGGCACCAGGTTTTCGCTCGGGTCGTCGAGCCTGAGCGATGCGGTGCCGGCGCGCGCCTGCGTATAGAGCACCGGGAAATCGAGCTGGCTTTCGTTCGCGCCGAGGTCGATGAACAGATCGTACACCTCGTCGAGGACCTCGGGCGCGCGCGCGTCGGCGCGATCGATCTTGTTGATGCAGAGGATCGCGGGCAGCTTCGACTCGAGCGCCTTCTTGAGCACGAACCGCGTCTGCGGCAGCGGCCCCTCGCACGCATCGACCAGCAGCAACACGCCGTCCACCATTGACAGCGTGCGCTCGACCTCGCCGCCGAAATCCGAGTGGCCCGGAGTATCGACGATGTTGATCCGCGTTTCACCCCACAGGATCGAGGTGTTCTTGGCCATGATCGTGATGCCGCGTTCGCGTTCGAGCGCGTTGGAATCCATCACGCGATCGATCACCTGCTCGTTGGCGCGGAAAACGCCCGACTGCCGCAGCATCGCATCGACCAAAGTGGTTTTACCGTGATCGACGTGGGCGACGATGGCTAAATTTCTTATGTCTGGACGTCTCATTTTGCGCCGGATGCTAAAGCGCGGCCGAGCCTCATAGGTTCGCCCGCGTGTGAACTCTATTGTACCTGTCGCTGGGAGCAGAGTAAACGCAGGCGCGCCGAAACATTCCCGTAACCCGCCCGCTAAGGCGCGTCGATATGCTTCTGTTGGTCGTGCTGGAGCTTTTGCAGCAGTTGCTCGATGTTTTTGATTTCGGTAACGCGCCAGGCGCCGTCCTCACCGCGCGCCATGTGGATTTCCCACTCCTGCCCCTTGTTGTCCTTGAAGTCCGTGAACGCCGTGTCGCCGTTTCGATGCAAAAGCACGATCGAGGCCGCCACCGCCGCGCCGGGCATCTGCACCTCGCGCGCACCGTCATCGACTTTCTTGACCGCCCACGCCCGCGTTATCTGCGCCATCGGCTTGGCAAAAAGATCGATCGCCGCGTTCCCGATCATCGCGCTTAGCGGGTCGCTGCCGCCCTGCTTGCTCACCATCTCGTGACCCGCGCGCTTCACGACGCTTTCAAAATCGACGTATCGGGAAGCGCCGTCGCCGTCGCGCGCGTCGATCGCCTGCTTCATCCGGAGCACGGCCCAGCTCGGAGTCTGCGGCAGGTAAAACAAAGCCCAGCCGGCGACTGCGGCAACGATCAGAACCGCGGTGAAGTGGCGCAATACGAATCGAAACATCGCGTCTATCCTTTGATGCCACCCGGCACGCGGCCTGCCTGATTCAGCGCGGCGAAAGCAGACTGGCGGCGGCTTTGTCGAGCAGCCAAATGACCTCGCCGTCCTGTGGCGCAACGATCTGCGCGGGGAACTTGTCCGGGTCGCGCGGCCCTTCCAGGACATCTTTCACCGCCGCCGCCTTGCCCTGCCCCGCCACCAGGAACATCACGCGCTGCGCATTGTTGATCACCGGCGGCGTGATCGTGAGGCGGCCCCGCGGCTCGGCGTCAACCTCCACGGCGACCACCAGGCGCTGCGTTTCGTGAATCGCAGGATCGCCCGGAAACAGCGATGCAGTATGGCGATTGTCACCCAGCCCGAGCATCACGAGGTCGAAGCGCGGGAACTCACCGGCGCCGAGGCCGAACCGTTTTCGCAATTCATCTTCGTAAGCGGCAGCCGCCGACGCCGGCGGGTCTTCGCCGCGCATCCGATGCACCTGATCGGGCCGCAGCGCGAGCTTGCTCAGCATCGTGCGATTCGCCATCGCGTAATTGCTCTCGGCGTGATCGGGCGGGACGCATCGTTCGTCGCCCCAGAAAAATTGCACTTCCTTCCAATCGACGCTCAGATGGAACCGCGTCGCCAGCAAATCGTAGGTGGCGGCGGGCGTCGAACCGCCCGAGAGACAGAGCGTGAACTCGCCGTGGGTGCAGATCGCCTCGCCGGTGATATGCGCCGTCTCTTCGGCGGCACGGACGTAGAGTTCCTGCGCGTCGTTCAGAATGATTAATTTCGGTTGAGGCATACCAGTCCGTCAGGCAATGGAGTCGAGATCGCAAAGTTAGCCGATGACGCCGGGTCCGCGCCAGATCGTTCTCTCTCGCCCGCTAGCGCGCGAGCAATTTCAGCGCGTGCTTGACGACGTTGTCCACGGTGAAGCCGAAATGCTTCATCACTTCTTCGTATTTGCCCGACGCGCCGAAAGTCGTCATCCCGATAATCTCGCCGTCGAGTCCGACCCATCGGTACCATGACATCGGCGCGCCCGCTTCGACCGCGAGCCGGCGCCGAATGCCCGGCGGCAGTACCGAGTCGCGATAGGCCTGGTCCTGCTGCTCGAAAATATTCTCGCTGGGCATGCTCACCACGCGCACCGACTTGCCCTTCTCTTCAAGCTTCGCTTTCGCATCGACCACCAGCGACAGTTCCGACCCCGACGCAATCAGAATGATCTCCGGCGGCCGTCCGGCGCTCTCCGTCAGCACGTACGCGCCGCGCCGGGCGCCGCTGGCGGGCGCCATCTTCGTGCGATCGAGCGTCGGAACCTTCTGGCGCGAGAGCGCGAGCAGAACCGGGCCATGCGTGTGAGTCATGACGGTGCGCCAGGCCTCGACCGCCTCGTTCGCATCGCCGGGGCGAATCACGGTGAGATGCGGAATCGCGCGCAGCGACGACAGATGCTCGATCGGTTCATGAGTCGGGCCGTCCTCGCCCACGCCGATTGAATCATGGGTAAAGACGAACACCACCTGGAGTTCCATCATTGCCGCCAGCCGAATCGACGGCCGTGCGTAGTCGGTAAAGCACAGGAAGCTCGAGCCGTAGGGGATGAACCCGCCGTGCAGCGCGAGGCCGTTGAGGATCGCGCACATGCCGTGCTCGCGGATTCCGAAATGCGGATTGCGGCCTTCGAAATGCCCGCGCTCGAAATCGCCGCCGTCCTTGACGTCGGTGAAGGTGGACTCGTTCAAGTCGGCGGAGCCGCCGAACAGATTCCAGACTTTTTTCCCGATCGCCGCCTCGGCCTGCGCGGCTGACACCCGGGTCGCGAGAGAATCCTTGGGCGTGAAGACCGGCAGCTCGGCGTCCCATCCGTTGGGTAGATCTTTCGCCAGCGCCGCCTGGAATTCGGCGGCCTCGGCGGAATTTTTTTTGGAGTATGCCCCGAACTTTGCGTTCCACGCCCGCTCGAGATCCTCGCCACGCTCGACGCATTCGTGGAAATGCGCCAGCACATCGTCGGGAACAAAGAATGGCGGCTCGGTCGGATATCCGTAGAATTCCTTGGTCAGCTTCACCTCTTCGACGCCGAGCGGATTGCTGTGCGCGGCCGAGGTCCCCTGCTTATGCGGGCTGCCGTAGCCGATGATCGAGCGGACCCGGATCAGCGACGGCCGGCTCCTCTCCTTGATTCCATTTTCGATCGCCTTGGACAGCGCCGCGAGATCGTTCGCATCCTCGACGACCTGGGTATGCCATTTGTAAGCGTCGAAGCGTTTGCACACGTCCTCGTCGAAGCTGAGCTCGGTGTGGCCGTCGATGGTCACGTGGTTGTCGTCGTAGATATAGACGATGTTGCCCAGCCCGAGATGACCCGCGATCGACGCCGCCTCGCTGGCGACACCTTCCATCAAGTCGCCATCGCTGCAAATGCCGAAGATGCGATGATCGAACAGCCCCGATTTGTCGCGCTCGAAGCGCGCTTCGAGATGCTTCGCCGCCATCGCCATTCCAACCCCGTTGCCGAAGCCCTGGCCGAGCGGGCCGGTGGTCGTCTCGACGCCTTCGATCGCGCCGTACTCGGGATGTCCGGGCGTTTTGCTTCCGAGCTGGCGAAATTGCTTGATGTCGTCGAGCGAAACGTCGTAGCCAGTGAGATAGAGCAGGCTGTAGAGGAGCATCGAGCCGTGGCCGGCCGACAGCACAAATCGATCGCGCCCGAACCACTCTGGATTTCTCGGGTTGTGGCGCATGAACCGCGTGTAGAGCAGATAGCCCACCGGCGCCATCGCCATCGGCAATCCGCAGTGCCCGGAGTTCGCCTTTTGGACCGCGTCGATCGTCAGCACGCGAATCGCGTTGATACAGGTTTGGTCCAGGCCGGGCCGGTTCACTTTGCTATCCGCTGCACTCGCCAAGATGTCACCACCGCGTGGTTTTGGGGCGGTCGCCAAATCCGCCGGTTTTGGTTTTCGGTTTTTCACTTTTTTGCTTTTTTTCTTTAGTGGCGGACGTTGTCAAATCCGCCTGCGGGACACGCGCGGACGACAATTGCGCGGCCACGGTCACCAGTCTTTTTTGTCGTCGTCCTTGGTGTCGCCGGCTTTGCGGCGCATCACGTCCACCACGGTTTTCGCGTCACCCTTGTCACCGGCGCCGAGCGCGGCGGTGAATCGTTCCGCGATAAACCGCATCATCGCGCCCTCTTCCGGATCGAGCGTGCTGCCGAGATTGGCCAGCCGTTCCATCGCGGTGCGAATCGCGGCGATCGAGCCGGCCATATCGCCGCGCGCGCGGCATGCGAGCGCGTCGCGCAGGCCCTCGCGCACGCCGGCAATCGCGGGCCGGGCGCGCTCGCCGATCACAATCTCGAGTTCGCCGAGATTCTGCGCGAGTTTTGTGAACGGATCGTCTGCGGGATTGCTAGGCGGCACCGCTGGATTGTTTCATCGGTTCAAGTTTGGATGCAAGGCCGGCGTATCGCGACAAACGCAATCGCCCGCGGCGGGCGGATCGCGGATTCTCGACCACGGCTAACTTGCTTCGTGCGGGGTTTCTTCCCGCAACCACGCGTCGAGAGACCATGAGCCGGCTCCAGCACTGATTAGGAAAAGCAAACTCATCGTCATCGCGAAGTCCGTCCGTGCGTCGCTTACCATGAACCAGAAGCCCTGGCCGGAGTGGAACAGTTCCGGGATTTTGGTCGTCGCGATCGCCGTCAGGATTACGATCAGGAGTGGAACGCTGGCGACGCTCGTGAACAGACCGAACAAGACCAGCAGGCCGCAAGCAATCTCGAAGGTTCCCACGAAATGCGCCGTGTATCCGGGGTACGGAAATCCGAGTTTGGCAAACCGAAGAACACCCATGTGAGGGTCGATGTATTTGAGGATGCCCTGGGTCAAAAAGATCAGCCCCACAGCCACTCGAATGAAAATCACGCTCCCGGCATTCCGGCTGGAAACCAAAAACTTGTTCATGGTCACTCCAGATACCGTCCACACCTGCATCAGCTATTCGTGCAAATGACTCCTGCGCGGCGGCGGAGAGCGCCGACAGTCTGGCAAGTCCGGCGCGCCGGACTTGCGCTCTCTGCCTGGCATTGTTAGCTTAATTCGATATCGAAAGACGATAGTACATGGCGGCATCCAACGCAATCTATTCGGGTCTGATCCGGCTGCACATCCTTCACCATGCGTCGAAAGAGCCGATCTTCGGCTTGGGGATTATCGAGGAGCTGGGACGCCATGGTTACCGGCTGAGCGCTGGGACCCTGTATCCCCTGCTGCATGGATTGGAACGCGAAGGCTATCTGCGCTCTTTTGAGAAAAGGAACGGCCGGCATGCCCGCCGTCTCTACAAAGCAACTCCAAAGGGCCGCCAAGCGTTGCGCGAGGCGAAGAGCAGGGTCCGCGAGTTGTTCGCCGAACTGTTCGAAGATGAGTGAGGACTCCCTGCTCCCGCCACCAGGGACTGCCGCCGGCACGGCAACCCGCGCTATCGCCGCAATCTTGCCGCGGTCGCGCCCGAACGGCTGGCGCGTTCCATCTGCCGGAATTTCCAACTGATGCACTCCCCGCGAGCCCGGATTCTCGACCGGCGCTGTCTTCTGGTAGATTATTAAGCCGCGAACTCGATGGAGGATGAGGGGGTCTGATGAGACCGATGCTTGAGCGCCGCGTGGTGGTCACCGGAGTAGGATTGGTGACTCCGCTCGGAGTCGGAGTGGACAAGAACTGGGAAGCCCTGATGGCGGGGCGGTCCGGTATTGGGCTGATTACGCGCTTTGACGCCTCGGGATTTCCCACCCGGATAGCAGGCGAGGTGAAGGATTTTAATCCGGAAGACTGGATCGAAAAGCGCGACGTCAAAAAAATGGACCCCTTCATCCAATATGCTGTCGCATCGGCCGAGCAGGCGATGCGACAGTCGGGGCTCAAGATCACCGAAGACAACGCCGACCAGGTCGGCGTGTTGATCGGCGTCGGCATCGGCGGCCTGTGCACCATCGAGGAGTACCATAAGGTCTTCATGGAGACCGGGCTGCGTCACATTACGCCGTTCTTCATCCCCAAGCTGATCGGCAACCTTGCGCCGGGCCAAATCTCGATTCGTTACGGAGCGCGCGGCGTCAATTTTACGACTACCAGCGCCTGCGCGTCGGGCAGCCATGCGATCGGCGAGGCCTACCGGATGATCAGGCTCGGCTATCTCGACGCCGCGATCACGGGCGGCTCGGAGGCGGCAATCACCTCGCTCGGGGTGGGCGGATTCGCCGCGATGCGCGCGCTTTCGACCCACAACGAAGTGCCGGAGAAGGCCAGCCGTCCATTCGACAAGCAGCGCGACGGATTCGTGATGGCGGAAGGATCGGCGGCGCTGATCCTCGAGGAACGCGACGCCGCCATCGCGCGCGGCGCCGGGATCATAGCCGAGGTCTGCGGTTACGCCGCCAACAGCGACGCCTACCACATCACCTCTCCCGCGCCCGAGGGGCGCGGCGCGGCCAAGTGCATGCGGATGTGCCTCGAAGACAGCGATCTCGATCCCAACGAGGTCGATTATATCAACGCCCATGGCACTTCGACCGAGCAAGGCGATATCGCCGAGACTCAAGCGGTAAAGCGCGTCTTCGGCGAGCGCGCCGCGAAAGTTGCGATTAGTTCGACCAAATCGATGACCGGGCACACCCTCGGCGCGGCCGGCGCGATCGAGTCGGTGTACACGGTCCTCGCCATCAATCGCGGGATGATGCCGCCGACCATCAACCAGGAATTTCCCGACCCCGAATGCGACCTCGATTACGTGCCCAACAAGGCGCGCCCCGCCACCATCCGGATCGCGCTCAACAATTCATTCGGGTTTGGCGGCACCAACACGACGCTGGCGTTCAGGGCCGCCGTCCAGAGCTGACCGGTTCATCATGGGTTCAAGAATTATCGCCACCGGACGGGCCGTCCCGCGCACCGCTCTGACCAACCAGGATCTCGAGCGCTACATGGACACCTCCGACCAATGGATACGGTCGCGCACCGGAATCGGCAGTCGCTACGCGATGCGCCAGGGCGAGTCGCTGGCGGAGATCGCCACCGACGCCAGCCGCACGGCGCTCGAGCGGGCGGGCGTCAAGCCGGGCGCGCTCGACGCGATCATAGTCGGCACGGTTTCCTCGGAGTACGCGTTTCCGTCGCTGGCGTGCCAGATTCAGATGGGTTTGGGCATTTCCTCGATGCCGGCCTTCGACGTCGCCGCCGCCTGCTCGGGCTTCGTCTATGCGCTTCAAGTCGCGGACGCACAGATGCGCGCCGGCGACTTCAAGCGCGTACTGGTGGTGGGCGCCGACGCGCTCTCGACGATGGTTGATTGGAGCGATCGCCGGACCGCGGTGCTGTTTGGCGACGGCGCCGGCGCGTGCGTCATGGTCACTGAAGCGGGAAATCGCGGAGTGCTGTCGAGCCTGCTGCGCTCCGCCGGCGAGCATTGGAACCTGCTCTCGGTCCGCTCGACTGGAACCCGCAGCACGATTGATTCTGAAGTGCGGCGATGCGCCGGTGACGCGATTCAGATGAAAGGCCCCGAGCTTTTCAAGATAGCCGTCAAGAGCATGGAAGAAATCAGCCGGCTGGTGGCCGAGCGCGCCGGCGTCAAGCTCGAAGAAATCGACCTGTTCGTGCCGCATCAGGCCAACATGCGAATTATTTCCGCGGTCGCCGAGCGACTCGGGATGCCGCCGGAAAAAGTCTTCACCAACATCGATCGTTACGGCAACACCTCCGCCGCGTCCGTGCCAATCGCGCTCGACGAGGCTCTCCAGCAGGGGCGAATTCACGACGGCAATATCGTGATGCTGAACGCATGCGGCGGCGGCCTCACCTGGGGAGCGAATCTGATCCGCTGGTAACCCCTGGCTGGTTCCGCTTCCCTCAAATGCTAAACGAAATCCTCGCACGACGCGTGTTGACCGTGCTCGGCAAGGGCGGAGTCGGCAAAACTACCGTCAGCGCCGCGCTCGCCAAGCTCGCCGCAATGTCGGGCGCGCGCGCACTGATTATGGAATGCGACGCGCGGGCGCCGTTGGCCGCGACCTTCGGCGTGGCGCCGTCGTTCATGCCCACGGAGGTCGCGCCCAATCTCGCGCTGATGACGCTCGACGGGCGCGCCGCGCTCGAGGAATATCTCCGGCTGGTGGTGCCGGGGAGGATGCTGCTGAAAGCGGTGTTCGCCAGCCGCCTCTATCAATTTTTCGTTCAAGCGGCGCCGGGGCTGCGCGAACTGATGATGCTCGGAAAGGTTTACTATGAAGCCGGGCGGACCGACGCCAAGCTGCCCGGCCGCAGCATTATAATCGTCGATGCGCCCGCCAGCGGCCAGGCGATGAGCCTGCTCAAGATGCCGACCGCGGCGCGCTCGACATTCGGCGACAGCGTGGTCGGGGTGGAAGCCGGCAACATTTCGCGGATGATGCGGGACCGGCGCAGTAGCGCAATCATCCAGGTCACGACCGCGGACAGTCTTTCGATATCGGAGACTATCGAGACTCACGCCAGTTTGAGCCGCATTCATCTCGCCCCGGCCGCCGTCCTTTTTAATCGAACGCCGCGATCCGGCTTCGACGCCGATGACATAGCGGCGCTGAAGAACCGCCGCGGACCCCATTTTCGAAAAAAAGACCTCGAGCATCTCGCCGAGCTGGCCAGGTCGGAGCTCAGTCGCGCGGCGGACGCGCGCAAGGCGATCGCAAAAATCCGGGTCGAGACCGGCGGTCCGGTGCTCGAAATCGCCGAGCACGGCGGTCTCTCGGGAATCGATCTCATCGATCGCATCGCCGCCGAGCTTGCCCTTGCCCGCAGTCGTGAAAATGAACCCGCGGCCGGCGCCACGCATCGGCGCTGACCGCGGGCAGCCGGAAAGCGGCTGGAATCACGCCGCTTCGACAACTAACCTTGAGTCGATGCCCGACCGCGGAAAAAAAGCGCGCGAACTCCGTGAACCATGGATCATCCGCACCTACGCGGGCTTCGGCGACGCGCGCCAGGCCAACGAGCGCTTCCTGGCAAACTTGAAGCAGGGCCAGCGCGGCCTTTCAATCGCGTTCGATCTGCCCACTCAAAACGGCTACGACCCCGACGCTCCGGTCGCGCGCGGCGAAGTCGGTGAGGCCGGCGTCTCGATTTGCCACTGGAACGACATGGAGCGGCTGTTCGAGGGAATCCCGCTTCAGTCAATCAATACCTCGATGACGATCAACGCGACCGCGCCGTTCATCCTGGCGCTTTACCTGGTCGTCGCGGAAAAGCACGGCGTGCCGTGGACTGAACTGCGCGGCACGACGCAGAACGATCTGCTCAAGGAATTCGTCGCGCGCGGGACCTCGATTTTTCACCCGGAGTTGTCGTTTCGCCTTTCCACCGGGTTGATTCGATTCACCGTCGAGCGCGTGCCCAACTGGAATCCGATCAACTGTTGCGGTTACCACTACATGGAGAGCGGCGCCGGTCCCGCCGAGGAAATCGGCTACGCCTTCGGCAACGCGCTGCTGATTCTCGACGCGATCCGCCCCAAGCTCGACCCGGCCGCGTTCGAGCAGACCGTCCGCCGCATTTCATTTTTTATCAACAGCGGCATCGAGCTGGTCCCCGAGATCTGCAAGATTCGCGCGTACTTCAAACTCTGGCGGGAGCTTTGCTCTTCCGAGTACGGCGTCGATAACGTCGCCTTTCGCGCCGGATGCCAGGTGCGCTCGCTCACGCTGACCGAGCCGCAGCCCGAAGTTAATATCATCCGCATTGCCTACGAGGCGCTCCCGGTCGTGATTTCGGCCGACGCGCGCGTCAACGCGCTCCAGTTGCCTGGCTTTCGCGAGGCGCTCGCCATCCCCGACCAATCCGAGCAGACGCTCAGCTTGCGCACGCAGCAGGTGCTGATGCACGAGACGGGACTCGCAGCCTATGGCGATATTTTCGAGGGCAGCAAGGTTATCGAGCAGCTTACCGCCGAGACCGCGGCCCGCGCGCGTGAAATCGCGATCCGGCTGCGCGCGGCCGGCTACTCGCGCGCCATTTCAATAGTCAGCGGCGAACTGACGCGTCAACTTGCGGAGCGTTACCGGAAAGTCGAGTCGGGCGAGATCGTGCAAATCGGCGTCAACGCATTCACCGGCGAAATCGGACTCACGCCCCCGTCCAAAGATAATGCGGATCACGCGGCGGATGCGCTCAAGGAAAAAGAACGCATCGAGTCGATAATAAAATGGCGCGCGGCGCGCGACCAGACCGCCGTGGCCAAAGCCCGCGAGGCGCTCGAACGCGCCGCCGCAAGTAACAACGACAGCGACCGCCGACTCGTCGAGGCGACTATCGAGCTCGCCCGCGCCGGCGGCACCGTCGGCGAATGGACCGATTCGCTGGTGCGCGTCAGCCGTGGCCGCTACACGCCGCCGATTCTCGAAACCGGCGTCAGCGTCGGCACGCTCAAGGTCCCGGTCGCGCCACGCAAAATCCGCATCGCGCTCGGCAAGGCGGGCCTCGACGGACATATCAACGCGATAAAACTGCTCGCGCATGCCTGCATGCAAGCCGGGATGGAAGTAGTCCTTGCGGGATTCAAGCAGACGCCGGAGCAGATGGTTGCCACCGCGCTCGAGGAAGACGTCGACGTGCTCGCGATCTCGAGCCTCGCGGGCGCCCACATGTCCATCGCGCGGGAGACGCTCGCGCTGCTGAAAAATCGCGGCGCGAGCGACGTGTCACTCGTGATGGGCGGAATAATCCCGCAAGCCGATCGCAAAGCGCTGCTGGAGCTTGGCGTCAAGGCGGTCTTCACGCCCAAGGACTCCGACCTCGGCGAGATCGTCGGCCGCATCATCGCGATCGCGGGCCGGCAAAAGTGAAAGGGTGAAAAAGGCATGAAGATTTCGAGAGTCGGACGCTACGTTTCGATCGCCGCGGCGGCGATTGCGACGCTGATCGCAAGCCCCGCCCTTGCGGCGGAGGCGCGGCCGTGGCTATGCCGCGACAAGCCGGTGTTCTCGTACGATCGCTCGATGGAGTATCAGGTGAGTGCGCGGCCCGGGCGGCAATGGCAGATTTTCTTCATGCAGTACTCGCCCGACGCGGCGCACGACGGCTTCGACATCGTCAACTCGCGCGTTCTCTCGTCGCGCGGCGATCCGGCGGCGGGCAATCTCGCGGCGGGCAGATATTTCACGGTCGCTCTTTACCGCGGATCCGGCGGCCATTGGATATGTCCCGGCTACACCCACGACGACCCCGATCCAAAACTAGGCGAAGTGAGTAATCTCTGCTACGGCGAAGACGGCCCGCCCTGCCTGGTCAAGCTACAGGTAAAACCCGACCATCACCTGGCTCTGCCGTCCTCCCCCGCCCCCTAGGAACCGTATGGCCTCGGGCAGATAACTGGAGGCGGCGATCGGATTCACCAGCACGCCACCGGCACGCTTTTGTTGTCTACGACCCTGAAAAAGGTGAGGTGGGAATGCGAATCCAACACCCAGCCAAAGACCCGCCACCGAGTACCTCTGCGTTTCAGATTGATGGTTATCGAATCCTCCGGTGGCTCTCCGCTTAGCCAAAATTTGTAATTGGCGTCCCAAGTATTAACTCTCGTATAGTCGAAACTCTCGCCACCGGGGCGGAACTGGGGCTGCGCTCGGAGTGTTTGAATCGCGGAATCGGTCTGTACAAAGTCCTCGGCGAGTTTGGCCGCAGGGGAGGCTACCTCCACGCTTTTGTCGTCCGCTACCGTAAAGAAAGATACGTGGGAATGCGATTCCAACTCCCAGCAGCACACGCTCCACTGAGCACCTTTGCGATCCAGATGGACAATTATCAGATCCCCCGGTTGACCTGTGCTTACCCGAAATTTGTAAGAGACGTGCCACGCGCCGCTCTGATACGTGAAACTCCCGCCGAACTGGCGGTGCGGTCGGAATTTCTGAACAGTGGAATCGGTCTCTACAAAGTTATCGGCGAGTTTAGCCGAAAGGCTTCCCCCAATAAGATGCACGACGATCTCGCCGCTCACAAACGGAACGATGAAAATAAGCGCAATGATCAAACTCCTGCGGCCAGCCCTTCGCCACCACGGCGCGCTAAACCATGCGATCGGTGGATGCCGCTGGTACCAGCCCCGAACCCACCTCAGATAGAGAAATGGCACCGCGACCAGAGCCGCCGAAAAAAGGAATCCATAATTTGACCATGACCGGCTCGGCGCTGGGCACCAAGACCTCACTCTTGCGGCATGGATGACCCCGTAGACATTCAGTGCCACCAAGCCCCATGCGACGAAGCTGATCAGCAACAGATTAAATCGTCGCCAGCGTGTCAGCACCGTCGACGCCGCTGCATTTGACGCGTAACTCATCGCGCGCCGAACCTATCAAATTTACGTTCGAACATCAGGAGGTCTTATTTTAACCGGCCCCTTTCGAGCGCAAGCGCGTGCCAGCACTCCGCGGCCCGCCCTAAGCTGATGAAAAAAACGTTTGTAAGAGAAAAAATAACTGGAGGCGGCGATCGGATTCGAACCGATGCATGGAGGTTTTGCAGACCTCTCCCTTAACCACTTGGGTACGCCGCCCCGCGCTCAATCTTCGTCGCGACCGAACCCAATCAATTATCACGCGCGCGAAAGCCCATCAATTGTGCCTCCGCTCCGGGTACTGTCTGAATTAAGACACTGAGGGCGGGAAATTAAGACACCCTGATTTTAGGGCATCTTGAGGTTTTGTTATGAGCGGCTTAAAAATGGGCTGGCTTGGGGACCGCATGAGCGAAGCCGACATTACCATTGCCTACGACGGCAAGGCAGTTCAATCGGGATCGATGGACGTGCGCGAACTTGCGCCCGCATTGCTCGCGCTCGGTGAATTGTGCCAAGAGGCCAACCGCGTAACTAACGGCGATCGTGCTCAAGTTTCGGTTAATGTCAAATCCGATTTTGAGCAAGGTTCTTTCGTCGTCAATTTGACGGTCATTCAAAGTCTCGCTTCACAGGCGAAGAACCTTCTCCTTGGAGATGATGTTAAAGCGGCTAAGGCGCTTCTTGATCTCCTTGGTTTATCTGGCGCTACGGGCGGCATTTATGGATTGATTCGATTGGTGAAGTGGTTGCGGGTGGCCTGCTCCCCAATTTCCCGCCAATCATAAGTAGAGTCCGCCGGTTTTTTCGCCCTCCTCGGGCGGTTGCGTTTCCCGTCTTTTTAACGCTGCGAACTCGGCTGGCGTCAAGGCGCCGAGACTGCCGTGCGGTCGCAT
>NZ_DATCTO010000096.1 GCF_036567905.1 Candidatus Binatus sp. | reverse complement strand
GCGCCGTTGCGACCGGCATCGCCGTCGAGATCCCGGCCGGTTACGAGGGGCAGGTGCGGCCGCGCAGCGGCCGCGCGCTGAAAGAGGGACTCGCGCTGATCAATTCGCCGGGAACCATCGACGCCGACTATCGCGGAGAAGTTAAAGTATTACTTGTAAATTTGGGCGACCAGCCGATCGTGATTAAACCCGGCGATCGAATCGCCCAACTCGTCATCGCGCCCGTCATTCGCGCCGATATCGTCGAGGTCGATGAACTGGCGCCGAGCGCGCGCGGCCCCGGCGGCTTTGGCCACACCGGCCGCTGAACGCGTTCGGCGCGACCCTCGATTGCGCGAGCATCCTCGCGTAATTTAGTTTCATCAGCATGCAGTGAAAGAGTGAAAGACAAACCCACCGAGACCGACGCGGCATTGACCGCGGTGACGCCGATCGACGGCCGCTACCGCGCGCGCACCCGCCCCTTGGAGGCCTACTTCAGCGAGTTCGCGCTGATTCGCTACCGCGTTCGCGTCGAGATCGAATGGTACCTGTCGCTCGCCGGGCATCCCGCGATCAGCGCGCTTAAACCGATCCCGGTTGCGACTGCGAAAAAGCTCCGCGCCGTTTACGAGGACTTCGCGCTCGACGATGCGCGCCGCGTCAAGCAACTCGAGGCGACTACCAATCACGACGTCAAAGCGGTCGAGTATTTTGTCAAGGAGCGAGTCGCCGCGATCGACCGCGCGCTGCCGATTGAGATGGTGCATTTCGCGTGCACCTCCGAGGACATCAACAACCTCGCCTACGCGCTCATCCTCAAGGAGTTCGTGGCGACAGAGCTGACGCCGCGCCTGGAAGCGGCGAACGCGCCGATCGTCAAGCTGGCGCATCGCTACAAATCCCGTCCGATGATGGCGCGGACGCATGGCCAGGAAGCGTCGCCGACGACGGTCGGCAAGGAGATGGCGATATTTGCCACGCGCGTGGCGCGCCAACTCTCGCAGCTTCGCCGCCAGGAATTTCTCGGCAAGCTCAACGGCGCGGTCGGCAACTTCAACGCGCATCACTTCGCCCAGCCCGAGGTTGACTGGATCGCGCACTCGCAAAATTTCGTCGAGCAACTCGGTCTGACCTGGAATCCGCTGACCACGCAGATCGAGAGCCACGATTTTATCGCCGAGCTGTTCGGCATCATGATGCGCATCGACACGATCCTGATCGGCTTCTGCCGCGACATGTGGAGCTACATCTCGATCGGTTACTTCGCGCAAAAAGCCGTCGCGGGCGAGACCGGCTCCTCGGTGATGCCGCACAAGGTCAATCCGATCGACTTCGAGAACTGCGAGGGCAACCTCGGAATCGCCAGCGCGCTGTTCGATCACCTGGCGGCCAAGCTGCCGGTCTCGCGATGGCAGCGCGATCTGACGGACAGCACGGCGATGCGATCGATGGGCACGGCGTTCGGCCATCTGATCGTCGCGCTGGAGTCGCTGGAGCGCGGTCTTGAGCGCGTCGAGGTCAACGAGCGGCGCATTGCCGAGGATCTCGAAGCCGAGCAGGCGTGGGAGGTCGTCGCCGAGGCGATTCAGACTCTCATGCGGCGCCATGGGCTGCCCAAACCATACGAGACGCTCAAGGAACTGACGCGCGGCCGGCGGATCGATCGGCGCGTGATCGAAGAATTCATCGCGACGCTGCCGCTGGACGAGGGCGCGCGGCGTGCGCTCCGCGAGTTGAATCCGCGCAGCTACACCGGCCTGGCGGCGAAACTGGTCGAGCGATTCGCGCCACCCGCAAAAGTATCGGACGCGGCTGCGGCGAAAAAGGCGCGCGCGCCGAAGCCGTGAGATCCGCCATCCACACGCTCGCGCGCTTCGATGTGTATAAGCGCGGAGCTTTGTGGACAATCGGCGCCGGGCTTCGTTGTGATGAGGCGACCGGTCGGTAAGATGATTAGGTTAAGATAATCCGATCGACCGACAGGGAGAACGCATCGTGGAAACGACTCCGCAAAAACTCGAAATGTTTTACGAGGGCAAGGCGAAGAAACTCTACTCCACGTCCGATCCCGACCTCGTCATCACCTACTTCAAGGACGACGCGACCGCCTTCGACGGCGCCAAGCGCGACACTATCGCGGACAAGGGCGTCGTGAACAACCGGATGTCGGAGCTGTTCTTCACGCTGCTCGAAAAGAATGGCGTGAGAACGCACTTCGTCCGCCGCTTGAACGATCGTGAGATGCTGTGCAAGCGCCTGCACATTGTCCCGGTCGAGACCGTCGTGCGCAATCTCGTCGCGGGCTCGATGGCAAAACGGCTCGGCCGCGAAGAAGGCGAACCGCTCCCGCATCCGATCGTCGAGTACTACTACAAGTCAGACGCGCTCCACGATCCGCTGATTCTCGGCGAGCACGCGATCGCGTTTGGATGGGCCACCGCGGCGGAGCTCAAGCAAATCGACGCAATGGCGCTGAAGGTCAATGGCATCCTGAGCAAATTCCTCGACGAGCGCGGCGTGATGCTGATCGATTTCAAGCTCGAGTTCGGACGCTATCACGGTGAAATTCTGCTCGGCGACGAAATCTGCCCCGACACCTGCCGTTTCTGGGACAAAGCCACCCGCCAGAAACTCGACAAGGATCGCTTCCGCCACGACCTGGGCGGCGTCGCGGAGGCCTATCACGAGATGCTGCGCCGGGTGGAAAGCTGATGGTTTATGGCGGCGCGCAAGAGGATTTGAGTTGCAAGTAAGAGTGTTCGTGACGCCCCGGATGGGAATTCTCGACCCGCAGGGCCGCGCGGTTGAAAGTTCGCTGCAAAGTCTCGGCTTCAAAAACGTCTCGGGCGTCAAAGTCGGCAAATATATCCTGCTCGAAGTCCAGGCGCGCACCGCGTCGGAGGCGCGCGACGAAGCAAAGAAGATGTGCGAGGAGCTGCTCGCCAACCCCGTGATCGAGGACTACCGCTTCGAGGTGGACGGCGAATGAAGTGGGGCGTCGTGCGATTCCCCGGCTCGCTGGACGACGGCGACTCGCTGTATGCGCTGGCCGCCGTGATGGGCCAGGACGCGCGAATACTCTGGCACAAGGACCAGTCGCTCGGCGGCGTCGAGTGCGTGCTGCTGCCGGGCGGCTTCAGCTACGGCGACTATCTGCGCACCGGCGCCATCGCGCGCTTCTCGCCGATCATGAAGAGCGTGGCGAAGTTCGCCGCCGACGGCGGCTTGGTGATTGGCATCTGCAACGGCTTTCAGATTCTGTGCGAGGCGCATCTGCTGCCTGGCGCTCTCACCCGCAACCGCTCGCTCTCCTTCATCTGCGAGCGCGTGTGGCTGCGCGTCGAGAACGCAAGCACGCCGTTCACGCGCGCGGCGAAGCAGGGCGATTTGCTCCGGCTTCCGATCAAGCACGGCGAAGGACTCTACGTCGCGCCCGAAGATGAGCTGCGCCGGATGGAAGAACGCGGGCAGGTGATTCTGCGCTACGTCGATGCCGACGGGCGCGAGAGCGACGCCGCCAATCCCAACGGCTCGATGCGCGCGATCGCGGGCGTCGCCAACGAGCGCTTCAACGTCTTCGGCCTGATGCCGCATCCGGAGCACGCGGTGGAGGCGATGCTCGGCGGGGTGGACGGACTCAAGATATTTCAGTCAATAGCAGGGAGCGCGCGATGAGCGAGCTTCCTGTTTCTCTTCCCGGCGAGCCGAAGGTCGATCTCGAACAGGCCCGCGCGCACGGACTCGCGCCCGATGAGTACCGCAAGATCGAACAGATCAACGGCCGCCTCCCGACTTACACCGAGCTTGGCGTGTTCTCCGTGATGTGGTCGGAGCATTGCTCGTACAAATCGTCGCGCCGTCATCTGAGAAAGCTGCCATCGAAGAGCGAACTCGTGGTGCAGGGGCCGGGCGAGAACGCCGGCGCAATCGACGTCGGCGACGGATGGGCGGCGGTCTTCAAAATCGAAAGCCACAACCATCCTTCGTTCGTCGAGCCGTACCAGGGCGCGGCGACCGGTGTCGGCGGAATCCTGCGCGATATTTTCACGATGGGCGCGCGGCCGGTGGCGAGCATGAACTCGCTCAAGTTCGGCTCCTTCGATCATCCCCGCACGCGCTATCTGCTCGGCGGCGTGGTCGGCGGAATCGGCGGTTACGGCAACTGCGTGGGCGTGCCGACGGTCGCGGGCGAAGTGATGTTCGACGCGGCCTACAACGCCAACATCCTGGTCAACGCGTTCTGCCTCGGGCTGGTCCGCAAGGGCGAGATGATGAGCGCGAAGGCGCGCGGCCCCGGCAATCCAGTGCTTTACGTTGGCTCTGCAACCGGACGCGACGGAATTCACGGAGCGTCGATGGCGTCGGCGGAGTTCGACAAGCAAAGCGAGGCCAAGCGCCCGGCGGTGCAAGTCGGAGATCCGTTCACCGAGAAATTATTGATCGAGGCGTGCCTGGAAGCGGGCAAGACCGGTGCGATCGTCGCGATCCAGGACATGGGCGCGGCGGGACTCACGTCGTCGTCGAGCGAAATGGCGTCGCATGGCGGACTCGGGATCGAACTCGACCTCGACCAGGTCCCGCTGCGCGAAGCCGGACTGACGCCGTACGAAATTCTGCTCTCCGAATCGCAGGAGCGAATGCTGATCGTCGCGGAGCGCGGGCGCGAGGCGGATTTGCAGGCGGTCTTCGAGAAATGGGACCTGCACGCGGTTGTGATCGGCCACCTGACCGACGACCAGCGATGGCGTATGCGATGGCGCGGGCAGGTCGTGGCGGATATTCCAATCGGCGCGCTGGCGGACGACGCGCCGATTTACGATCGTCCCGCGGCCGCGCCCGGGACTCAGCCGGCCGGCAAAGTGTCTGTCACTGAAAAACATCCCGAGACGGCGACAGCGCTTCGCGCGCTGCTCGACAGTCCCAACATCGCGTCGAAGAAGTGGGTCTATCGGCAATACGATTCGATCGTGCAGAGCAACACGGTGCTGGGGCCGGGCAGCGACGCCGCCGTGTTGCGAATCAAGAATTCGCGGCGCGCAATCGCGCTCAAAGTCGATTCGAATCCTCGCGCCTGCGCTATCGATCCGTATCTCGGCGCGGTGGGGACGGTCTGCGAAGCGGCGCGCAATGTCGCATGCGCGGGGGCGCGTCCGGTCGGAATCACCAATTGCCTGAACTACGGCAATCCGGAGCGGCCCGAGGTGATGTGGCAGTTCATCCGCGGCGTCGAGGGGCTGCGCGACGCGTCGATCGCGTTGGGCGCGCCGGTGGTCAGCGGCAACGTGAGCTTTTACAACGAGACCGAAGGCCACTCGATTCCTCCGACGCCGACGATCGCAGTGCTGGGCGTGATGAGCGACGTCGCGAAGCACGTCACCCAGTTCTTCAAGGCGCCCGGCGACGCGATCGCGCTGGTGCGCACCGCCGCGCCGTCGATTGCGGCGAGCGAGTACGCGGCAATCTTCGGAATCGACGGCGGCCGGCTTGGCGCGATCGACCTGGCGCGCGAAGCGGCGCTGGTCGAGGGGCTGGTTGAAGGCGCCGAACAGGGGCTGATAAGATCGGCACACGATGTCGCCGAGGGCGGCCTCGCGGTGGCATTGGCCGAAGCCTGTTTCAATCCGCGGGCAATTCTGGGAGCCGAAGTTGAACTTGGGCGCGCTGGGAACGCCGACGCGGTTTTTTTCGGTGAAGGTGCATCTACCGTCATTCTGTCGATTGCACCGGGCGACACGGCTCGCGTCGAGAAATTGTTTGCGGGGCGAGGATTGGAATTTGCGGTCATCGGACGCGTAATCGCCGATCCCCGGCTCAAGATTGCCGCCGCGGCCGGTCTCGATGAAGACGTTGCCGAACTGCGGCGAATTTATGAAGACGCGATTCCAAGGAGGCTCAGAGGCGGTGACTGAAACGCACTCGGTCATAGCAGTCGAAGAATCGAACCTCGACGTCTTCCACGAGGAATGCGGAGTATTCGGCGTGTATCGACACCCCGAGGCTGCCAACCTCGCCTACCTCGGTCTCTACGCGCAGCAGCATCGCGGGCAGGAGTCGGCGGGAATCGTGTCGTCCAACGGCAAGTCGCTGATCTCGCATCGCGGGATGGGACTGGTCGCCGACGTCTTCAACAGCACGATCATCGCGAGACTCGAAGGCACCAGCGCTATAGGGCATAACCGCTACTCGACCACCGGCTCGACCACCATCAACAACTGTCAGCCGCTGGTGGTCCAGTATGCGCGCGGCGGACTGGCGCTGGCGCACAACGGCAACCTCGTCAACTTCAATGAACTGCGCGCACGCCTCGAATCGACCGGATCGATCTTCCAGTCGTCGTCCGACAGCGAGGTGATGATTCATCTGATCGCCGCTTCGCACGCGCCCACGCTGCCGGAGCGGGTCGCGGAGGCTCTGGCGCAAGTGCGCGGCGCGTACTCGCTGGTCGTGCTGACCGAAGACTCGATGATCGCGGTGCGCGATCCGCAGGGCTTCCGGCCGCTGGTGCTGGGCAGTCTCAACGGCGCGACGATCGTGGCCTCGGAAACCTGTGCGCTCGACCTGGTGCGCGCCGAATATGTTCGCGAGATCGAACCCGGCGAGATGATCGTCATCGACGACAACGGGCTGCGCTCGCTCAGTCCGTTCGCACATGCGCCGACCAAGCGATGCATTTTCGAGTACGTGTATTTCTCGCGGCCCGACAGCCAGGTTTACGGCCGCAACGTGTACCAGGTCCGCAAGCAGCAGGGCCGCGCGCTCGCGCGCGAGGCTCCGGCGGTCGCCGACATAGTCGTGCCGGTGCCCGATTCGGGCACGCCCGCCGCGCTTGGCTACGCGGAAGAATCGGGAATACCGTTCGAGATGGGCCTGGTGCGCAGCCATTACGTCGGACGCACGTTCATCGAGCCGCGCGCGTCGATTCGCCATTTCGGCGTGAAGATCAAATTCAACCCGGTGGCCGAATTGCTGCGCGGCAAGCGAATCGTGCTGATCGAAGACTCGCTGGTGCGCGGCACCACGCTCAGGAAAGTGATCCCGATGCTGCGCCAGGCGGGCGCGCGCGAAGTTCACATGCGCATCGCGGCGCCGCCCACCACCCACTCGTGTTTTTACGGCATCGACACGCCCACCCGCGAGGAGCTGCTGGCGTCTGCGCATTCGATCGAGGAAATCCGTCGCTACATCACCGCCGACTCGCTCGCCTATCTGAGTTGGGACGGACTCTATTCGTTCAACGGTGGCAGCCGCGAGGGATTTTGCGACGCGTGCTTTACCGGCAAATATCCGGTCGAGATTCCGCGCGACACCACACCCGCCCAGTTACATCTGTTTCTCGCAAATGAAGACGGGCTGAAGGCCGAGCGCCGCTAGGCCCCGCGCGATCTTCCGCGCAGATGATCTTTGGCCGCCCCATGGCTATAAGACTCTTGAGCGCGCGATCCGGTTTGAATCATGGTGGCAAATCCCAAACCAACCGGCGACACCATCAGCGTCGAACAGCCAACCAGCCGCGAGCAGTTGGATGAGTTCGCGCGCCTTCCATTTCAAGTTTACGGCGCGCGCAACGCCTGGTGGCCGCCCGACATGCACAGCGAGATCGATCTGCTGTCACGCCGCAGTCCGCTGGCGGCGTACCTCGAAGTCACGCCCTTTTGCGCGCGGCGCGCGGGCCGGGTCGTCGCGCGCGTCAGCGCGGTTATCAATCGCCGCTACATCGAACATTGGAACGAGCAACTCGGCCAGTTGATTCACTTCGAGGCGCTCGAAGGCGAGGACATCGCCGTCGCCGCGATGCTCGACCAGGCCGTGCAATCGATCCGCCAGCGCGGCATGCGCGCCGTTCGCAGTGGCTTCGCGGCGTTTCTCGATTATCCCTACGCGATCGACAACTACGGCTTGTTGCCGTCGTTTCTGCTGCGCGGAAATCCTCCCGCATACCATCGCTACTTCAAGCAAGCCGGCTTCGTTACCGAAAAAGGGCAGCTCGATTACACCGCGCCGCTCACGCCTGAAATTCTGGCGCGCTATCGCCGGATGGCCGATGCGGCCGGACTGGCCGGCATCACGATTCAAAGTTGGCGCGAGTTCGGGTTCCTGGCCGCGATTGACGCGTGGACTGACGTGACCAACCGGGCGTTCGATCGCCATTGGGGATGGAATCCCGTGACCCGAGCGGAAGTGCGTCCGATGCTCACGTCGCTGTGGGAAACTCCCGTCGCCGATCTCTCGATGCTTGCGGCAATCGACGGCGAGTGCGTCGGCGCCGTCTTCTCGGTGCCCGATTTCAGCACCGCGCTTGCCCGTGTGCGCCGAGCCGCCCGGCTCGACCCCGAGCGCGGCGGCGGTACGCGAGGCGCGCTGATAAATGTCGGCGTCGTTGCGCGCGCCCGCGGACGCGGGGTGGCGCTGGCGATGGCGGCGCGATCGTTCCTGGCGATGGCGCAGCGCACGATGCGCTTTGCCGGCTACACTCTGGTGCTCGACGACAACTGGGCCTCGCGCCGCACCGCGCTCAGCCTGGGCGCCCACGTCACCGGCAACTTCGTCACCTACCGCCGCGATCTGTAGGGTTTGCGAGGTCGCGGGGCTTTGGCTGCGACGCCGCAAGGTTGCTTGACAAGCTTCTGGCAGCGGGCGTTTACTCGTTCGTCAATCCCGGAACCGAACGCTGCCGCCGGGTCGCGGTCGAGTTAAAGTGATACTTTAGTTTATGAAAATGCCGAGCGAACTCCGCATCCCGACCCGGCTGGCAGTTATCGCAGTTTTTTTCGCGATGACGCTCTCAATTACGCAAGCTTATGCCGGGGTCAAACCCGGCGACGTCATCACGCCAAAGAATGCGGAGCAGGTCCGGACGCTGGTAAGTCCTGGCACCTACGTCGCAGTCGCCAAGGGCATGCAGATGAACATCGTGGCGCCGAGCCGCGTCGATTGGCCGCCGCCTTACCAGGACGCGACCGAAAAGTACTCGAGCCAGGTGCGCCTGGCCCCGGACCATCGCGACCTGCTCGGCTACGTCGCCGGGCAGCCGTTCCCCCTCCTCGATCCCAACGATCCCTACGTCGCGACCAAGATCATGTGGAACCAGTACTTCAAGCCGATCGCGACCGACGACTTTGATTTGCGTTATTTCGAATGCCAGGTGGCGAGGCAAAATCCCGGCGCGCAACAGCAGCTGATGCTGATGACCGAGACCGGGCATCTGGCAGGCTACTCCGATATCGGACGCACCGAGGTCGAGCCGATGCCGGCCGACCCGGATTTCAAGGCCAGCGGCGTCTGGGTGCGCGTCGGCGCCTATCCCACCCTCACGCCCGCCGAAGATCGCGGCAGCGGCGCCATCCGCTATCGCTACTGGGACGCGAACAAGGCCGACGACGCGTGGGCATTCCTGGCAGGATCGCGGCGCGTGCGCCGGGTGAACGAAGTGATGATGAGCTCCTCGCCGGGACTTTCAACCTGGGACGCCGATCACGCCGGCGGATTTGGCGCCAAGCCGCAGGAGTACAACTTCAAGTACCTGGGCGATCGCGGCATGCTTGCGTGCGCGCACGCAAGGAACTCGCCCGCGCATCCATGCTCCACCGACGGCGGCGCCACCTCATGCCCCGACGATTGGGAGATGCGCCGTCTCTACGTAGTCGAAGTCACGCCGCGCCCGGAAAGAATCGCGGGCGTCCTGCAGTCGAAGACGATCGTGTACGTTGACGGCGAGGGATGGTTCAATCCGTACGTGGACAGCTACGATCAGAAAGGCGAGTTGTGGAAGGCGCAGATTTATCTTTTCACCTACCGCGATCGCCCGGTGCCCGACGCCAGGGTTGCGGTCTACCCGTTCAAGCGTGAATTCAATATCGCGGCCTCCAGCGTTGACCTGCAATCCGGCATCGCGACGACTTGCTACCTGCCCGGACCGGACACGCCTGAGCGCGAATGCTGGTACATCAACATGGGCGCGGTGGACAAGGACTTCTTCACGACCGAGGCGCTAAGCAAAGCCGGCCATTAGCAGGGGTGACCCCTGCACCCAATGTTAAGGCCGCGCTCCGTTGTCGCGCGCGGCCGACGCCGCGGGCGCGCGCCGTCTTTTAACACTGGCTTCCCGTGCCAACGGGTCTTAATACTGGCCAGCCGTGCCAATGGCCAAGGGTCACACCTGCTACTTGATCGCCAGCGCGTTGGGCGGCGAGCCGTTGCCGCCGGGTATGTTGAGCGGCGCCGACGTCAGGAAGAAATCGTAGCGCCCGTCAGCGGCGCAATCTTCCGCCAGCGCCTCGAGATTCCACATCTCGCCAATCGGCATCCCGAAGAACGCCAGCAGGTGGAAATGAAGAAACTCGGTCTCCTCGCCCACCGGTTTCGGCAACGCCTCGAGCGCCGGCGAATCCGACGCGACCGCGGCCAGATGATTGTCCCACAGCCATCGCGCCGTGCGTTGACTGGCCTCGATTCCCGGCACTACCGTCTCCTTCGCCAGTTCCGTCTTAAGCTCCTCGCTCGCCGACAGGTAGAACCTCGTCCATCCGATCCGAATCAGCAGGATGTCGCCGGCCCGCAGCGCGACCCCTTCTTCTTCGAGCGTGGCCTGCACGTCGCCGAGCGGAATCGACTCGGCCCTGGTGAAGTTGATCGACTTGCCGACCCGATCGTAATACCGCGCCACGTCGGCGAGCACTCCGCGCCCGGCGATTCCGCGCCGCGCCAGGTTGTCGATCCCCAGCCGCATCCCGCCGCGCCCGGTCATCTGATTGTCGGGAATCCCGTTGTACGCCCCGTACACAGGATGCTTCACGTGCGCCAGCGCGTCCCATTGCGACGACGATTGCGGATAGAAGTTGTCCAGGTAGTCGTCGAGCACGAAATCCGCGGTCGGGAAAATCTTGACCGTGTGGGTATGTTTGCCGCGCGTGAACAGCGGCGGGTCGGGGATGTTGATCGGCAGATTCATCGCGAAGACTTTGCCCGAGTGAATCGACGCGGCGGCCGCAATCACGCGCTCGGGCGTCAGCAGATTGATCGTTCCGACTTCGTCGTCGTCGCCGAACACGCCCCACGCCGCGCCCGCCGGCGCGCCTGCCCGTACCGGCAGGTCGTCGTAGCCGGGGATCCTCACCGCAATCGCGCGCTTGGCGCCTTTGGATGCGGCCGTCTTTCCCTTGGCTGCTTTGGGAGCGACTTTGCGGGCTTGTCGCGGTGCTTTCTTTATTTTCTTCTTGGACTTGGCCACTGGACGTATCCTCCTGAATTGCTCGAGCGCGACCGCATCTTCTCTTAACAGACTGCCCGCCAATGACAAGAGTGAACTTCCTGCCCAATCCTGCCCGGGTCCATGACGATTAAATAATTGCCCGGCAGCCTTGAGAGCGAATACGCGCGATGGTACTGTACGGGATTGCTCCTTGCTCCAACTTGGGGCTCAAATCCGTAAGGAGGACGTGCAGCGCATGAGGCGCTACGAAACTATTTTTATTCTCCGCCCTGATTCGGGCGAACCCCAAATCAAGGAAGCCATCAAACGCTACGAGGGTATCATCGCCGCCGGCGCCGGCGAGATGATCGAAACCGAGGAGTGGGGATCGCGCGAGCTCGCCTACAAGATCAAGGGCGAGCGCCGCGGCTTCTACGTTCGTCTGGACTATGTCTCGCCCGGGCCCGTGATGAACGAGGTCGAGCGCAACTTGCGGATCTCCGATACCGTCCTGCGTTACCTGTCGGTGCTGGTGGACGACGACGCCGATGTGGCCAAGGCGCGCGAGGAACTCGAGGCGCGCAACCGCCGTATCGCCGAGGCCAAGGCTGCCCAGGAAGCGCGCGCTGCCGCGCTGATGGCCTCGCGCGAGGAGCGGGCGGAGGAAGCACCCGACGCTCCCGAGGAAATAATGGAAGCGGCGGCCGAGGAAATCGCCGGGCCCGAAGGTGACAGGGAACCGGATTGAGCTCGAAGGCCGGCTGCTCAATCAGCCCGCAGTCCGCATCACCCCGGCAGGCACGCCTGTACTGCGCTTCACCGTCGATTGCGGCGCGCCCGGCGAGGAACTGAGACTCGGGATCGTGATGACCGGTGAATCCGCGCTGGCGGCGAAACAACTGCTGGCGCCAGGCCGCCAGGTTAAGGTGATCGGAAGGATGAGAACATTAAAGGGCAGCTTGAAGACAGACACCGGGTTCGAAGTCGTAGCTGCGTCGATCGAGCGAAGTGAATAGATACTAAAACTTTCGTCAAGGAAATCTTACCAGGGAATCTAAATGGCTGACGAGGAAAGATCTGAAAGAGGCGGCGACCGGCCGCGCACCGAAGGCGGCGAAGGACGCGGACGCTACGGCGCGCCACGCCCCGAGGGCGAACGCGGCGAGGGCCGTGGCGGTGAGGGTCGCGGCGGCGGGATGCGTCGGGGACGCCCCGGTGGACGCCGTAAGGTATGCCGCTTTTGCGCCGACAAGACGCTCAAGGTCGATTACAAGGACGTGCGCACGCTCGGCAGTTTCATCACCGAGGGCGGCAAGATAGTCCCCAGCCGGACCTCGGGCAATTGCGCCAAGCATCAGCGCCAACTTGCGGTGGCGATCAAGCGTGCTCGCGTGCTCGCGCTGCTGCCATTCTCGACGCTCGGAGCCTAGCTCGGCTTAATCCAGTGACGCGCAAGGCGGTTATAGGGATGGTTCGCGCGGCCGCGCTGGCGGGGGCGTTCTTCCTTGCCGGCGGCGCGATACCGATGGTCGGTGGGATTCTGATGATGCTCGCGCCCGCACCAATCATTCTCTATGCGGTCGGGCGTCCCAATCCCAACCTCCGTGCGACTATCGCGGTCCTGCTCGCGACCGCATTCGTAGCGATCCTGGCGGGATCGTTTGCCGGTCTCGGCTACCTGGTGTCGTTCGGCCTCGGCACCGGGATCGTATGCTACATGCTCGAGCGGCGTTCCTCCTTCGAGATGATCACCGCGGTTGGCGCGGGCGCGATGGTTGCCGCTTCCGTGGTGGCGGCGCTGGTGGTCATGGGCGGCCCCGACGCGCTGATCAAGACCGTTCACGACGAACTTGCGCAAGGGATGGCGCGCGGGCAGGAGCTCTACAAGCTGCTCGGGACTCAATCGGCGCTTCCGGCCGATACGCAAGCCAGCGTCATTTCGTTTACGATGCGTCTGTCGCCGGCGTTCGCGCTGCTGGTCGCGGCCAGCTCGTTGCTGCTCAACCTGCGCGTGTTTTGGCGATGGGCCGGGCCGCAACGGCTGAGCTACAGCTTGTTCGGCGATCTTTCTCGATGGTCGGCGAAGGAATGGCTGGTGTGGCTGTTGCTCGCCAGCGGGTTCGGGCTGTTCATTCCGGTCCCGGCGGTAAGCGATATCGCGCTCAACGGCTTCATCTGTATCGCGGCGGTGTATTTTTGCCAGGGACTGGCGATTGTCGGGTTTTATTTTCAGTCGCTCTCAGTTCCGTCGATCGTACGCGGCATAATTTATTTTGTCGTGTTCGCGCAGCCGTTTGTGGCGGCGCTGCTGTGCGTCGCGGGCGTCTTCGATATGTGGATCGACTTCCGGCGGCTCAAGCCCCCCAGCGCGGAAGCGAACAACCTGGGCGATTTCTTCTAAGTGCGGGGTGGAAACGAGGCGGCAAAGACGATGAACGTGCAAGTCATACTCAACGAGGATCTTCCCAACCTGGGAAGGACCGGCGACGTGGTCAAGGTCCGCGCCGGTTACGCGCGCAACTATCTGTTGCCGCGCAAGCTCGCGGTCGAGGCGGATCAGAAAAATCTCCGCGCCTTCGAGCATCAGAAGCGGACCGCCACGCGCCGGCGCGAGATCAAGCGCACCGACGCACTCGCGGTCAAGGCCAGGATCGAAGCGCTCGCGCTCACGCTCACCGCGCGCGCCGGCGAGGAGGGCAAACTCTTCGGCTCGGTTACCAACATCGATCTCGAGCGCGCGCTGCGCGAGAATGGTCTCGACATCGAGCGGCGCAAAATTCACCTGCCCGAGCCGATCAAGCAGCTCGGAGAATTCACGGTGCCGGTCAAGCTCGATTCCGAGGTTGAAGCCAGCTTGAAGATTACCGTCGCGGCGCAAGCCGAATGAGGACTTGCCCGATATGATCAAACTCTACGACTTCCTTTCCTGCCCCTACGGCCAAAAAGTCCGCATCGTCATGGCCGAGAAGGCCCTGACCTACGAACTGGTCGCGGTCGATTTGGCCCAGCATGAAAATCGCAAGCCTGACTTCCTGCGGCTCAATCCGTTCGGACGCGTGCCCGTGCTCGTCGATGACGATACAACGATTTACGATTCGACGATCATCAACGAGTATCTCGAGGACGAGTATCCCGAGCCCCCGGTGCTGCCGCCCATAGGTTCCAGCGCGATGCGCTCGCGGGCGCGCCTGTTCGAGGATTTCGCCGACACTTCGTTCACCCCGCCGGTCGGCCAGCTAATCGCCGAAGTCTCCAAGCCCGAGGGCGATCGCGATCAGAATCGCGTTGCGCGGCTCCATCAGTCGGTCGAGCGCGTACTCGACTACCTCAACCACGAATTGCAGGGCAACAATTTTCTCGCCGGTGAGTTCTCGGTCGCCGACATCGGCTTCGCGCCAAGGATGCTGGTGCTGAACGAAATCGGAATCGACGTGCTCGGCAACAACCGCGGCAACATCGATGCGTGGATCAAGCGCATGATGGAGCGGCCGAGTATCCGCAATCTGCAAGGCGTCGTGGCAGTGCCGGTCGCGGGCGGCTGATCGCCATCCTGGCCAACCAGGCATCTGAAAAACGCGCGCGCCGTCC
>NZ_DATCTO010000095.1 GCF_036567905.1 Candidatus Binatus sp. | reverse complement strand
ATGCGACCGCACGGCAGTCTCGGCGCCTTGACGCCAGCCGAGTTCGCAGCGTTAAAAAGACGGGAAACGCAACCGCCCGAGGAGGGCGAAAAAACCGGCGGACTCTACTTATGATTGGCGGGAAATTGGGGAGCAGGCCATTAACGATCACCTCGCGGTCGCGAAGAGTGAACATGCCGGGCAATCAATCGTGGTTCAGCTACAAGCCGACGAACCAGCGCAAGTCGCGACGACGATAGCCAGGTTGCTCGGAAATCCAGAAGTCGTGAAGCAGCTTGGCGACATGGAGTTCATCAACGGCGTCATTCGACTCAAGGAAATACGAACCGCCATCAAGGAACTCAGAAACCTTTTAGATTCGCGCGAAGGTGCAGAGAAGGTTTACCAAGATTGGTGCCGTAAGCATTCTTGGGCATTCGGTATTTCATATCAGAAAAGTGATCCTGTCAGGAGTATTTCTGCGGGAGACTCGGTAGACTTTCTCCTGCCGACCGTGACATCGGGTTATCGGGACGTTGTCGAACTCAAGAGGTCTGATTTCAAAGTCCTTCTCAACGACAGAGTCCACAAGAATTACTACTTCTCCGCCCCCGTTTCTGAAGCCTTGGGGCAGGTTGTCCGCTATTTGGACGTTTTCCAGCTAGAAGCTGGGGAAGGCGGCCTGCTTGATCATCCAGAAATCGTGGCCCATCATCCTCGTGCGACCATCGTAATTGGAAGATCATGCGATTGGAGAGCCGAGGAGCAGAAGGCTCTGCGTACTCTTAATTCTGCACTCGCTGGGATCACGATCATGACCTACGATCATTTGCTGGCCCAATGCGAGAGACTGTTGGCTGTTCTGTCCGCCCCGGATGACGACGACATCCCGTTCTGACTACACAGACGAAAACGTAGCCTCCTCGGGGAGACGACCGTCCGTCACTACGCGCGTACAGCAGACGCAAGTGCCCCAACTGTGTTCACGCCGCCCGCTTTTCTCCGACGAGTTGCTCCCGCACCCGCGCGCGCAGTCGTTATGCATCGATCCCGAGCGCGTCGCACACGCTGACGAAAGCAAACGGCAAACCGTCACCGCCGTCAGCGCATATCCAATCGATCGCCGAGGCGGCACGCTCCCGCACGCTTTGCGAAGCTGATTTGGACGGCCGCTGCGTGGCGCGCCCGGAGGGATTCGAACCCCCAACCCTCAGATCCGAAGTCTGATGCTCTATCCAGTTGAGCTACGGGCGCTTGGCTTGACGGACGCTCGAACTCGACGAGTCTAGGCATGCGTCCCCAGACGCGCAACCAACGCGGCTGCCCCAATCCCCGGCTCTTGACTCGCACCTCCACGCATTCAAGGATATGACTGACCGGTCAGTATATGAACAGAACAAGCACAAATTCGGCTGGAATCCCCAATGGACGACCGTTTCCCCCTCACGACGAGCAAGCCGCCAAGCGCGAACGTATTCTGGCTGCCGCGCTGAGGCTCTTCGCCCACGAACCGTACCAGGCAGTCACGATGGACCGCGTAGCGGAGGCCGCCGGGGTCGCCAAAGGGACGCTCTATCTCTACTTTCCGTCCAAGGACGCGCTCTACCTCGGCGTTTTGAGCGACGGGCTCGACACCGCATATCGCACCTATCAAAGCAGCGCCGATCCAGGGCTGCCGGTGGCCGAGAGGCTGCGGCGTTCGATCGAGGTGATGGTGGAGTTTTACGATCAGCGGCGCGATTTTCTTCAGTTCTTCGCCACCGTGGAACCGCGGCTGGCCGAGGCGCGCAACCGGATTATCGAGGCATCGCGCGAGCGCGGGTTCAATTTTTGCGCCTCGCTGATCGAAGAAGGAATCCGCACCGGCGCGTTCACGCGGATCGATCCGCGCCTGGCGACGTTTACGATCCAGGGCGCGATTCGATCGCTGCTGTTGTATTACGGCGCCAGCCGGCCGGTCTCTGAACTCAGCCGCGAGCTCGGCAACCTGATGCTCAGATCGCTCGGCGCAGACCCGTCGCAACACTTCAAGCCGGAGCATCCACAATGATTCGAACGATCGTCCGCCGCGCCATTCAGCTGGTAATCCTGGCCGGTGTTGTCTTCGGATTCTATTTATTCGGGCGCGCGTACTTGTGGCCGCCCGAGGATCGTTCGGCGATCGAGACCGTCGGCATGATCGAGGCGCCTGAGGTGAATGTCACCAGCCGAATCGCCGGCCGTATCAAGCAACTCGATCTGCTCGAGGGCGACCGGGTGAAGAAGGGACAGGTGGTATGCCTGATCGAGGATATCGATCTCAGAAATCAGCTCGCCAAGTCGAAGGCCGATCTCGCCCATGCGCAGGCCAACCTGGCGCAGGCGCGGCGCGACCTGGTGCGCGACGAAGCACTCGCGAAGGAACACGTGATCGCGGCCAAGGTTCGCGATGACGCCGTGACCAGCGTCGAGCAGGACGAGGCCGACGTGCTAAGCGCGCAGGCCAACGCGAAGTTCTACGCCGATCAATTGGTGGACACCGAGATAAAGTCGCCGGTCGATGGCGTGGTGGTCAGCAAGGCGCTCGAAGTCGGCGAATGGGTGACGCCGGGCGTGCCGATTCTGACCGTCGATGACCTCTCGACGATTTGGGCGCGGGTCGATGTCGAAGAGACCGACCTTGGTTCGCTGTACATCGGCAAGTCGGCGCAGGTCGAATTGCCAACGACACCGCCCCTGATTTTCAGCGGTCGAATCATGGCAATCGGCCAGGAAGGTCAGTTCGCAACCGAGCGCGATGTGCGGCGCGGGCGCCAGGATATTCGCACCTTCTACGTCAAGGTCCAGGTGTTGCAGGCCGAAGGCGAACTCAAACCCGGAATGACCGCGCAAGTCAGCTTTCCGAGAACCGATGGAACCAGAGTCACCAGCAATACAGACCAAAGACCTGACTAAGCGCTTCGGCGCTTTCACCGCGGTTGACAAGGTCAGCTTCGAGGTCCGCCGCGGCGAGGTGTTCGGGCTGCTCGGGCCCAACGGCGCCGGCAAGACGACGGTGGTGCGGATGCTGACCACGCTGCTGACGCCCAGCGGCGGGAGTGCAACCGTCGCGGGTTTCGATGTCGCGCGGTATCCGCGCCAGGTGCGCGAAAATATCGGCGTGATTCCGCAGGCGCTGACCTCGGATCTCGATCTCACCGGATGGGAGAACGTCGATATCTACGGCGAGTTCTTCGGTCTGTCGCGCCGCCAGCGCCGCGACCGCGGGCATCGGCTGCTCCGTCTGGTAGGGCTCAACGAGCGCGCCAACGATCTGGTCGCGACCTACTCGGGCGGAATGCGGCGGCGGCTCGAGATTGCGCGCGGGTTGATTCATTCGCCCGAAGTGCTGTTCCTCGACGAGCCGACCATCGGTCTTGACCCGCAAAGCCGGCGCGCGGTGTGGGACCTGCTCGAGACGCTGCGCAAGGAAAGCGAGATTACCATCTCGCTCACCACCCACTACATGGACGAAGCGGAGTCGCTGTGCGATCGGATCGCAATCGTCGATGCCGGCAAGATAATCGCGCTCGACACGCCGACCGGACTCAAATCGATGGTGCCGGGATCGGACCGGATCGATCTGGTGGTCGAAAAAGATCCAGACGCGATCGCCGAGATGCTCGGCCAGATGCCGTATCTGCGCGGGGTGAATCGCGATGGCGGCAACCGCCTGCAGCTTTCGACCGACGACGGCGCACACGCGATTCCGAAAGTTCTCGAGGCGGTCGATGGCGCCGGCGACCGGGTAACCTCGATCACCGTGCAGAAGCTCTCGCTCGAAGACGTCTTCATCCACTTCACCGGACGCACGCTCCGCGATGAGCCGGCCAAGAAGGTCAGCTTGTTGGTGGGAGCCGGAATGCCGCAGCACCGCTGAGGGGGATGGCGATGCTCGGGCTGAAGTTCCTCGCAGTCATGCGGCGCGATCTCAAGAAGCTGATGCGCAATCCGGTCACGCTGCTATCGGTCATCCTGATGCCGATCGTCTATCTGGTGATAATCGGCAATTCATTTCAGGGCCAGCTCAAGCATCTGCCGATTGTCGTCGTCGAACAGGATCACGGACTCTACGCGCGCCGAATCGTCGAACAGTTGCTCGCGCTGCAGGCGGGACCGAAGACCGTGGACATCACCTTCGAGAACGATCCGGGCTATGCGATCGGCCAAGTCCGCGACGGACTCTTCAAAGGCGTGGTGGTAATTCCGCCCGACTTCAGCCATGCGGTCGCCGAAGGCCGTATCGCGCAGATCGGACTGTTCACCGACAACGTCGACGAGATCAGCTCCGAAACGCTCGAAGCCGTGCTCGACCAGGCGGCCGCAACCGTGAAAGTTACCTTCGTCACCGCGCGCGAACCCAAACTCAACGACATCTCACTGCGGCCCAACTGGCTGTTCCCGTACGTGGATTACGATCGATCGCTCATCCCGGGCGTCATCGTAATGGCGATCTTCATGGGGTCGCTGATGTCGGGCGTATTCAACTGGGTGATGGATCAATTTCTGGGCGTGACGGAGGGCTATCTGGTGACTCCCCTTTCACGCTGGGACATCGCCGGCGGCATACTCGCCAGCGGCGTGGTCGTAACCAGCACCGCCGGTGTGCTGGTGTTGTTTTTGGGCCTGTTGATCACGCGCGGGCGAATCCTCGGCGGACCCGTAGCGCTGGCGATGCTGGTGGGAATAATCGTCATCAGCGCGACCGGACTGCTGGCGATGACGTTTGCGCTGCTGGGACGCGCGGGCCATCCGCGGCTGGTCGGGACGTTCGCGGGATTCCTGAACGTGATCCTGTTCTTTCCGAGCGGCGCGATCTATCCGATTGAAAGTTTTCCGCCCTGGCTGCGAGCCTTCGCGCACTACAATCCCGAGACCCATTCGGTGAGCGCAATTAAACAGATTTTGTTCAAGGGCGCGGACTTCACCGCCGTCAGCGGCGACATCGCGTTTCTGCTGGTCTTCATGGTCCTGATGCTGGTGATCGCCAGCATGTCCTTCAAACGCACGCTGTGATTTGCCGGCGGCTCCTCAGCGCGCGAGCGCTTCGCCGATCACGCGCCGAAGCTCGGCGATCGAAACCGGCTTGAGCAGCGAGACTTTCGCGCCGGCCGCCAGCGCCGCTTCGTGGAGTCCGGGCGTGTTGTGTCCCGACATCACGATGATCGGCGTGGCTGGCAACTTCGCGTGCACGCGGCGGACGATATCGACGCCGCTGTTATCGGGCAGGCTCAAGTCCGTGAGCACCAGGTCGGGCGATTCGGCGTCGATCATCTCAATTGCCTGGTTCGCGTCGAATGCGCCGACGCAGCGGTAGCCCAAGCGCTCGAGCAGCCGGATGTATGCGTCCACCAGGTCGCGTTCGTCGTCCACGATCAGAATTTTCGCTGGCGTAGCCATAGGCGTGGAAAAAACCGGTTAGCGGCCCGACTGATTGCTTCGCGCGGCCGGGGCTTGCGGCGGCGCCGGCGGCGGTTTATCTCGCGCGGGAGGGGGCAGCGCCAGGTCCCCGGCTGACGATTCGCCAATCGTCGGCAGCGTTATCGTGAAGGTGGCGCCTTTGCCCGCCACCGATTCAACCGCGATACTGCCGCCGTGTTCCTGCACGATCCGCTGGCTCAACCACAGGCCCAAGCCGGTCCCCTTGGGTTTGGTGGTGAAGAACGGCCGAAACATTTTCCCCAGCGCGTCGCTCTTGATTCCCGAGCCGTCGTCCGAGACCGACAACCGAAGATGACCGGCGCGCCCCGGAGCCGGCGCAGTCGCGATGCGGATCAGGCGCGCGCCCGCGTCGCGTGCATTCAGGATAAGGTTGATCAGCACCTGCTCCAGAGCCGTCGGCTCGGCCATCACCTCCGGCAGCGAGCGATCGAGGTTCGTTTCATATCGGAGCATGCTGCCCCTGGCTTCTCCCCCAACTATCAGCATCACCTCTTCGACCGCCACGTTCATGTCCATCGCATAACGCACGCCGGGGCGCTGACGCGCGACCGAAAGCATGCTGTGCGAGATGCGGCTGGCGCGTTCGATGTTTTTTTGCAGGACCAGCAGGTCGTCGCGGGCCTGGGCGCTGAGATCCTGGTCCGACACCAGCATCAGCTCGATTCGCGCCGCCATCACGGCCAACGGGTTGTTCAATTCGTGCGCGACTCCTGCCGCCACCGCCGCCAGCGCATCGACTGTTTCATTGCGGCGCGCCTCGTGCTCCATCGCACGGCGCTCGCTGATGTCCGTGACGAACGCGATCACCAGCTTGCCGCGACGCTGATGAACCACGTTGAGGCTGATCTCGGCGGGAAATTCGCTGCCGTCTTTTCGGCGCACCGCAAGCTCCATCCCGCGGCCCATCATGCGGGATTTTGGCGCCTTAAAGAATCCGTCGCGATGCGCCTCGTGGCGATAGTGGAAGCGTTGCGGCACCAGGACTTCTATCGGCTGACCGACGAGTTCCTCTTCGTCGTAACCAAACAGCGCCTGCCCGCGCGGATTCAACTGACAAATCATCCCGGTGCTATCCACCGAAACAATTCCCTCGACCGCAGATTCAAAGTAGCCGCGCGCGCGCACGAGCGCTTCCTCTTGCGCCGCAACCGAAATCCGAATCGTCCTCGTGTAGTGGGATGCGATTAGGAAGAGCAGCAGCGTGTTCACGCTCAGGCTGAGCATGTGCTGATGCGCCGGCATGACCGAAAGCACCCGATCGGAGACCGCTATCCAGATCAGTCCGGCGACCGCGTAGAAAAGTGCGATCCTTATCGGGCGGATACGGTCAATCGACAGAAGGTTCAATCCGCCACTGAGCGCCAGATTGTTCGAGGCGTCATTGCGAGCCATCAGACCGGTTACTGTAGCCCTCCGGCGCGCGTTAAGGTAGCGGGTCCTCCCCTGTCATATATTCACCTTCGATCCGTAACTGGCCACATCCGCGCCGTCTTCATCCAACGATCAATTCGCCAGGAATCGCCCGCGCACGACCGTCCGCGCTCGTGTCAGGTGCTGGTTGCGAGCCGGGGCGGATGGGACCGAGGCGGTCTCTCCTGCCGGTCCTGCTGCCGCGCGCTCGAGCCGGCTTCCTCGCGAATCGCGTTGGCAATTGGAGTGGTGATACACGCCACGCTGGATACCGTGCCGTCGCCGTCACGCAGCGGGAGAATCGTCATCGCGACCGCGATTTCGGCGCCGTCGCCGCGGACCTGAAGGGTTGGAAATCGCGGCACGACTTCCCCGCCGAACGCCCGCTCATGAAGCCGCCGGATTTCGTCGCGCCGCGCCGCCGGCAGCAGAATCTCGATGGTGCGGCCGACAATCTCGGTGTCTTCATATCCGTATATCTGACGCGCTGCCGCGTTGGTCGCCGTGATTATCCCGGCGGCGTCCACGCTGTGAATTCCCTCAGGAAGTGAATTGACGATCATCGCCATCAGTTCGTGAAAATCTTCGCGCCGCTTGCTCTCCATCGCCGCTGCGGCCGCGGCCACGAGCTCATCAAAGCCGTCGGGCTTGAGCAGATAGCGATACAAACCGTACTTGAACGCGCTCGCCACCACCTCTTCGCCGCCGTTGCCGGTCAGCATGATTACCCGGGTCCGCGGCCATCGCTCACGCACCCGCTGGAGGACCGACAGCCCGTCAATCCAACCCAGCCAATAGTCCGTGATCACGAGATCGCAGCCGTCGCACTTGAGGCGCTCATTGAACTGCAGCGGACCGTCGGCGGCCAATATCCGCGCGCTCGGGAACGCGCGCCGGAGCATGGCCTGGATCAGCATCCGATCCATCGGGTTGTCTTCTACGATCAACAAGTCCATTCGAAAAAAACCCTCGCGCCTGACATCGCGCTATTCCACTTCATAGCAGAGCAATCACTATGCCGACCTGAATGGACTTCGTGACCGTCGAGAATACGCACGAGATGGCTGGAAATTGAGAACGATTGAGATCGAAGGGCCGCGGGAAGTGCCCCATCGTCAATCGATTGTTCTGCAAGTGACGCAGATGCGTCCCACGATGAGACGCTTTCGAGCCTCCCCGACATCTATCCGAATTGTCCCCGACTTTACCGGATTTTCTCGCACGCCCCCAAAATTGCCTCGCCCGAGCCAGGATGATGCCCTCCGGGCAACTGCACGCGCTTTCTATCCAAGATAAATTTGCTTGAGATAATCCAAAGTCTTGTGGAACTGCTCGTGCCTGCCTGCGCCGATGCGCTCGATTTCCAGCCGCTCGAATTCCTCTAGCAGCCGCCGCTGGCTGTCGGCCGACAGCCGCGCGTCGGCCATCGGAAAAAGGACGTTGTTTTCCTTGAAGATGTGCGCATTCAAAAACGCGCTGTAGTCTCGCGCGCTCGCAATCACCACGGCCGCCGCCGCGCGATCGCCCGCGCGGTGCTTTTGCCACGCGCCAGCCATTTGCCGGATGAGGGCGCGGCCGTGCTCATGTTCGCTCAACATCACGCCGATCGGCCCGCCGGCCTTGGGGATGCCGGCCGCTTCGAGGGCGGGAAAGAGAAATTGCTCCTCCTTGCCATGGTGGCATTGGTCGGCGAAGACCTGGATGAACTCCAGCACCTGGCCGAAATGCTCCGGATTGATCTGCTCGCCGTTGGCAAGTTGCTGGCATAATTTCTCGAGAATCGAGAGGCCCAGCGTTATCGCTTCGTGCTCGTGGCGCAATTGCTCGGTCGCGGTCATGTGTGTTCTCCTTGTCCGGGCGATGTAGCTGGGGGTCGTCTCAACCGGAATTTTCTTGAATCCTGATTCAGATTCCCACCAACACCGGGCGGCTTGCAAACGCGCCCGCCTCCGGCGCATTTGCAAACTGCGTTTCCCGTTGGCAGCCTGAATCAGTTTCTAACGGAGGCGCGGCGCAACGTATGGGAAGGACGAAGACGAAGATTCGCTCAGTAGCCGCGGCGGTAATTTCCGCGCTGGCTGCCGCGACCTTCGCGACCTCCGCCGATGCGGCGGTCGGCTCGGTCAAAATTTTGGGCAATCATCCCGCCGAGGCAGCCGAGCTCGCGGGTCAGGGGTCGGTCGCTTCGGATCGTCAACTCGGCATGCAGCTTACGCTCGCGCTGCATAACCGCGCCGATCTCGATCGCCTGCTGGCCGCGCAGCAGGACCCTTCATCGCCCCAGTATCACCATTGGATCTCCACCGCGGAGTTCGATGCGCGGTTCGGACCGACCGGCGCCGACGTTGAAAAGGTATCGAGCTGGCTGGCGCAGAGCGGATTCACCGTTGATTCGGCCAGCACGCGAACCCGCACGATCAAGTTTCACGCTACCGCTGCCGTCGCGCAGAAAAAATTCGGGGTGAGCATCGCAGCCAGCCCGGATGGAAAATATTTCGCCAATCTCGAAGACCCCGCCCTGCCGGCGGACATCGCGCCACTCGTCGCCAACCTCCGCGGCCTCTCGAACATGCATGCCTCGCTTGCCGCGGTGAACACCTCGGAGCTCAAGCCCGCCAACGCGGACGCGTCGCCTGAGATCAAGTTTGGCAAGCTCAAGCGCTTCGGTCCCAACGATCTCTATACCTTTTATGACGAGACGCCCCTGCTGAACGATAGCGTCGATGGCGCCGGCGCCGACTGCATCGCGATACTGGAAGATTCGGACTTCGACTGGGGGTCCGTGGCGCAATTCAATACTCAATTTGGGCTGCCGTCCCTGTCACTTACCACTGTGTATGCCGACGGATCATCCCCGGGAGAGAATCCTTATAGTCCTGATTACATTGAAGCGGAGCTCGACGCCCAGTATGGTCACGCGGCGGCGCCCGGCGCGCCGATGATCGCCTACGTCGGAAACGGAATCGTCGCCGAGTCCGAAGGAAGCGACCCTATAATCGACGCGCTCTCGCGCGCGGTGTCTGACAATTCCTGCGGCGTCATCAGTATCAGTTTCAGCCTGTGCGGCGCCGAGGCATCGCTGTTCACCGGTACGATCGATCCGCTATTGGCCGAGGCCGCGTCGCATAACGTGGGCGTGTACGTCTCATCGGGCGATGTAGGCTCCCAGGCAATCGTCTTCTCCGCCCAGACCGGCGGATGCGTGTTTGCGAAAGAGCGCGGAGTCAATGAGCTCGCGGCCGATCCGCATGCTACCGGGGTCGGAGGGACCGCCTTCAGTCCCAAATACTCCAAGACCGGCGCCGACCGTGGCCACATCAAGGAACACGTCTGGAATGATCGCACGGGAGCCAGCGGCGGCGGCCAAAGCGCGATATTTCCCAAGCCGTCGTTCCAATCCAGCGTGATTCCCGCGGACTTGAATCGCGATGTCCCCGACATTTCGCTGGCGGCCAGTCCGCTCAAGCCCGGCTTTTCCATCTACCTCGACGGAATACTCGAATGCTGCATCGGTGGCACCAGCCTGAGCACTCCGTACTGGGCGGGAATCGGAGAGCTGGTCGCTCAGCAGGCTGGAGCTGCGCGAACCGGAAATATCAATACGAGACTCTACACTCTGGGTGCGCTCGCAAACCCCACAGTGTCGGGACTTCGCGACGTCACCAAGGGCTCAAACGGCTTCCACGGCGTGGCGGGATTCAAGGCAACCAAGGGTTACGACAAGGCGACTGGATGGGGCACGCCGGACATCGCGGTCCTGGTGCCGGCGCTGGCGGGCCCCTAATGCCGGGCGCCCGCGCGCCGCTTAGCATTTATCCGCCTTTTAACATTGGGTGCAGGGCTCACCCCCGGCCGTTGGCGACGGTAGCGCAGTATTAAGCCGTTGGCAGGGCCGCGCCCGCCAACGGCGGGCGGTCGTTGGCACGACGGGCCAGTATTAATTCGCAGGGCACAGCCCTGCTAGCGCATCTTCTTCTGAACCGCCGCCTTCTTGGCCTTCGGCGGACGCCCTCGGCGGCGCTTTTCGACTCCCGTCGCTTCGAGCTCGTCCTCGTCGGGGCCGAACGCGCTGTCAATTTGCACGTCGTCGTCGCCGGAGCGCGCCGGTTCGACGTGCTCTTCAGAGTCATCGGCGCTGCTCATTTCTTCGGGGCTGGACCATCGGACGGCGAACGGCTTGGCCAATCCACCTTGACCGCTGCGAGCTTCGGTGTTCGCTTCGTTCTGGCAATCGACGCAAAATTGCGCGAACGGGATCACCTGGAGCCGCGCCAACGGGATGTCATCGCCGCATCGCGCGCAGGTTCCATAGACTCCCGCTCCAAGCCTGGCGATTGCCGCGTCGATCGCGCTCAGGCGCTCCCGCGCGCGGTCGAACAGCGCCGCATGCGTATCGACTTCGGACAGCGATCTCGCCACGTCCATCTCATCGGCTGGCGGCTGCCCGCCATTGCGGGCCTGTTCACGCATCAATTCCTTCACCCGGGCCAGCGTTTCGGCGCGCTCTTTGGCGAGCAGGCGCTTGAGCGCGTCGATCCGCCGTCCGCCGGTGTTAACTGCGGCTTCCATCCTGGTCTTCTGCCTCTTGCGAGTCTTCGTAGGGCGGGTTTTATGTCGAGTCTTCATAGATGAGGACCGTTCGCGCGCATCGATCCGTCTTCTAATATGAGCATTGATCGTGCCTCGCGCCACCGTAGGAAAAACGGGCCGACTCAATAGTCTCGTTGAGCACCATTCGAGTCCAGTCGTTCCCTATACGGAAATTACTCCCGATTGGTTGCGTCACCGGGCGTTGCCGCTCCCGAAGGGCGGCATTCTAACCGGATCGGGCGCGGCGTGCGAGAGCCTCGGATACGATTGAACCCGCACCGCGGCGGGATCTCATTGCACAGTGGCAATAGCAGTGCTGCCTAATAATTGAGCAGCAACCCGCGCCGCCGTGATCGAAAAATCTCCAAATTCCCTACTGATTTTCATTTTAGCACGCTTAGAGGGACTGGCACAGGCCATGCTCCCTACTCAGCAATTCCGCTTCGGCTCAGAGGAGGTCCAATTAGCATGTACGCATCTGCTTCAGAACAGGTTCAGCACGGACCTTCGAATCACAACCGGGTTATCGACGAGTGCGCCGGACCAGATCCATGGCTGAGCGCACGCTTCGAGCCGGATTTTCTGGTGCCGGTTCAGTTTTTCGATCTGACCCGGCGCAGATCGACGCTCGACGGCGAGACGAGACTGGTTTTCGCGGTGCTGGAAGACGCGGTCCGATGCTACGTGAAGACGGTGAACTCGGCGCGGCGATGCGACCGCGAGCAATTCGCCGAGGTTCAGCGATGGTTCCATGCGGAGGCCGGAATCCACAGTCCGTTTTCCTTTGAATACGTATGCGACGTGCTGGGAATCGAGCCCACCTCATTGCGCGAACGGCTCGGGTTGCTGAGCGTCAACGATCTGCCGACCAAGCAGATGCGCTCGGTGGGCCGAAGGCAAGTGGTGCGCGCCGGGCGCTCATCGCGCAAACGATCGGCCGGCGGCGCTCCCGGTTCATATGCCCGAGGGGCAGGAATGAGAGAGTGCGCCGGCAGTTAAATAGCTGAAAAACTGAAAATGGATCGCCGCGTGATTTTTCTGCGCGCCGGGCGGTAGTGCGATTGCGATGCGCGGCGGCGATGTTGTGCGGCTGCGACGACGATGAGCGATCCGCCGGCAGAATTCGAATCCCGCATTTGACAAAATCATCTTAACCGGTTTCGAGATCGGTTGGCCGCGATTGCGCGACTTGGCCTGAACTCTTATTCAAAACACGCTATGCTGGTCGGGCAATCCTCGGCGATTGCGAATGGGCATGGCGAAGGAAATCGAACGGAAATTCCTGACTCATCAGCGCAAATGGAGCGATCTCGGGGCCGGCCTCGTCATTCGCCAGGGATACCTGTCCGCGTCGGCACAATGCTCGGTGCGCGTGCGCACGCACGGGGACCGCGGCTATTTGACGATCAAGGGAGCCACCTCGGGCATTACCCGCGACGAATACGAGTACGAGATTGCGCTTGGCGATGCGAACGAGATTCTGGGCACCTTGTGCGCGCATCCGCCAATCGAAAAGACGCGCTACCGAATCGTGTTCAAGGGCCATACCTGGGAGGTCGACGAATTCGCCGGCGCCAATCGCGGCCTGACGGTCGCCGAAGTCGAACTCAAGGATGCCGGGGAGCAAGTTGAACTTCCCGACTGGATCGACCGCGAAGTCAGCGGCGATCCGCGCTATTTCAATTCAAACCTGTCGATCAAGCCATTTTCCAGCTGGAAATGATGCGCCGGGCAAAACCCGTTGCAAGGAGTGTAACCAAGTGAAAGTCACTGACTTGATGACCCGCGACGTACGCGCGTGCACGATTCATGACTCGTTGAATGCGGCGGCTCGAATAATGTGGGATCACGATTGCGGATGCGCGCCAGTCGTCGATGGGCACGGCAGGCTCGCGGGAATAGTCACCGATCGCGACATCTGCATGGCCGCATACACGCAAGGTCTGCCGCTCGAGGCGATCCCTGTCGAGCACGTGATGTCGCCGCGGGTGATTTCATGTGCGCGCGGCGACGATCTCGAGACCGCGCATCGCCTGATGCGTATCCATGAGATTCACCGTCTCCCCGTGGCCGATTCCCGCGGCCGGTTAATCGGAATCCTGTCATTGAGCGATCTGGTGAACTACAGCAGCGGAGATAGCGCGGCGCCGTCGGAGGCAGTCGAAATCGCGGCGACCATTTCTGCGATTCGCCGCCGGCGCAAGCCGGCCGCGTTGGCCGCTTCCGTTTCACCCAATGGAGATGCGGCGCCGGCGCGCGAATCGACCAAGCCGCCGAAAAAGGCGCTCGCGCGCAGAAGGAAGCCGGCCGCCGATCCCCGCTAGGTGATCGTCGCCCGGGTCATTGCCACTTTTCCCGGCGCTGCGCATCAAGCCGGCGCTCTGGTAGACTGCAGCGATGGCTGAAGGGCAGCCGCGAATTACCACAGCAGGCACGCGTGCCGTCGCTGCATACGGACTGATGATCAGCGGCGTGGTGCTGCTGTATTTGTGGATTCGCTCATACGGCGACACGCTGGGCGCGCCGCTGGCAAGCGGGAGCGCGGTCTTCGGCTCGGCCGCGTCGCGTGCAAAGGGAGGCGACCTGCTGCACGTGCTGCTCGCGCTGGTGGTGGTAATCGCGACCGCGCGCGCGATGGGTTCGATCTTCCGCAGCGTTGGTCAGCCACAGGTGATCGGCGAAATTCTCGCCGGGATCGTGCTCGGTCCTTCGCTGCTCGGGCGCCTCGCGCCGGGCGCGGAAGGATATCTCTTCCCGGCTACGGTGGGGCCGTTTCTCAATATAATCGCGCAGGTCGGCGTCATCCTTTACATGTTCCTCGTCGGGCTCGAGCTCGATCCCGCGCTGCTTCGCAAACGCGGCCATACAACAGTTGCGATCTCCCACGCGAGCATCGTGGCGCCATTCCTGCTCGGCGCGACGATCGCGCTCTACCTTTATCCAAAGCTCTCGACCCGCGACGTGCCGTTCACCTGCTTCTCGCTGTTTCTAGGCGTTTCCATGTCGGTGACGGCGTTTCCGGTGCTGGCGAGAATATTGACCGATCGCAGGATTCACAAAACCCGCATGGGTGCGATCGCGCTGACCTGCGCCGCCGTGGACGACGTGACGGCGTGGTGCATGCTCGCCTTCGTGGTCAGCGTGGCGCGGGCTCAGGCGGCGGGCGCGGTGACGACAATCGCGATGGCGATCGGCTTTATTGCGCTGATGATCGTCGTGGTGCGGCCCACGATGGTCCGGCTGTCGCTGGTGTATGGAAATCGCGGGCGGCTGACGCAGGGCGTGATGGCGGTGATATTCATTGCGCTGCTGATCTCCGCCTCAGCCACCGAATTGATCGGTATCCACGCCGTGTTCGGCGCGTTCGCGCTCGGGGCCGTGATTCCGCACGACAGCGGGATGGCGCGCGAGCTGACCGACCGCCTCGAAGACATCGTCATCGTCCTGTTGCTGCCCGCATTTTTCGCCTACACGGGACTGCGCACGCAGATCGGGCTGGTCAGCGGATTCGAGCAATGGATGATGTGCGCGCTCATCGTGGTCGTCGCGTCGGCGGGCAAGTTCGGCGGCAGCGTCGCGGCGGCGCGCATCACCGGACTCAACTGGCGCGACTCGTCGGCGCTCGGCGTGCTGATGAACACGCGCGGCCTGATGGAACTGATCGTGCTCAATATCGGGCTGGAGATGAACGTCATCTCGCCGACCCTGTTCGCGATGCTGGTGATCATGGCCCTGCTCACCACCTTTGCGACCACGCCAATTCTGCACCTGATCACGCGCCATCAAATTCCGCAGCTTCAGCCGTTTCCCGAGCTCGGCACGTTTTCGCCCGAGCCGATGGTCGCGTCGCAAACTCCGATTCGCGCGCCGCATCCCGCGCCGCATCCTGCGCCGCGGCCGGCGCAGCCGCCCACGCGCCCGATACTGGCCGCAACGGAGCACCGCGCGATCCTGGTGCCGGTGTCGAACCCTGAAGGCGTGGCCGTTCTGGTCGAACTCGCGCTGGCGGCGACACCGGACGACGCCCCGCCGCCGCGCGTGCTCGCTCTGGTGAAAACTCCGCCGGGCGGAGTGCGATCGGGACTGCGCGAGGCCGACCAGCGCGTGCCGCCCCGCTCTCCCGCGCTGGCGGCGGCGCTGGATCTCGCGCTCGAGCGCGGCAGCATCATTACGCCGCAGGCAGTCTGGACCACCGATCCCGCGGCGGACATCATGGCATTCGCCAAAGAACCGCAAATCGGATGGCTGCTGCTGGGATCGCATCGCGCGGTCTTCGGTTCCGACTTCATGGGCGGCGTGGTCCGCGAAATTCTGGACAAGGCCCGCGAGCTGCCGGTTCACGTCGCGGTCGTGATTCACGGCGGCGAGCGGCCGCTGGACCGGGTGTTTGCGGTAGTGGATCGGGGAACCCACGGGCGCGCGGCGCTCGATCTCGCCTTGCGAGTGGCGCTGCGCAAGAAGTCCGGCTTGCACGCGGTGCTGGTGCCCGGGGATGGAACCGCGGAGGATACCGAACTGCTCGATCTGATTCGCGACGCCGGCCGCGCGCTTGGACGCCGGCTGCATACCGACGTGCTCAGCGCGCCGACCGCGGCTCAGCTCGCGCGTCAGACGCCCGGCGGCCTCGTCATCATCGCGACCAACCTGGCCGACAAGGTCGGACTCTCGCCCGAGGATCTCACCGACCCCAAGCGATGCGTCGTGGTGGTGCAGGGATCAGACAGCGCTCCCGTCCAGTTCGGCGCGCACGCCGCAGAGCATCATCAAACCGCCAAGCCGTAGGCGCCTGCCTCGACGCCGACCGCTTAACAGGCGGCGAGCATCGCCTTGAGCTGGCGGTCGGAGTTGAAGAGATCGCAGGCGAGCGCGCGGGCGCGCCGACTGTGAAGACTGTAGTCTCGGTCGATCTCAGCGACGGCGGCTTGGGCTTCGTCGTTGTCGCGGAACTTCAGGACCCCGCGCCCCGTCGGCACCGCATCGCCAAACCCGGTATCTTCTGCCACTACCGGGCGGCCCAGCGCCAGGTAGCAAACGCTGCGATCGCTGAACCATCCGGTGTTCAATTCGCGGAAGATCGGCTTGGGACACGAAATCTCGGCGCGCGAGGCGCGGATATAGCCGCGATAAGTCTCCGGCGTGCTGGCGACCTTGTGTGGATCGACGACGCGCCACCCGCCGTTGCGAAGCGCCTCGCGATCGTGCGACGGATCTTTGTCGCCGATGAACGCGGCGATCTCGAACGCGCGTCCGCTGTGCGCCGGAAGATCTACGTAGCGCAGGTAGGCCGCGCGTTTGGACACGCTTAGCACGCGCCCATGGTACAAAAGTTCTTCCCACGTCCATTGCGTGATCGAAGAGAATGGCGCCTCGGGCCCCGGGTCGGGCGCCGCTTCCCACATCGGAATGTACACGAACGGCAAAAACGGACGCCACCTCAGGCCCAGCGTCGGCACTTCGCAATCGGGATCGGACAGCTTGGCTCCCACGCTCAAATAAACATGATGGTCGCTGACTCCCATCTCGAACTGCGTCGCCGAAATCTGCAGATGCCCGGGGTCGACGTCGATCAGCACCCGACGAGCGAACTTCGCCAGCAGCGGCTGCCGGATCGAGCAGGCCATGTTCCATAACAAGTCCGCATCATCCGCTATATCGAGGATGGTGCGAAGCGGCGGTCCATAAACCTGCGCGCGACTGATGTCCTGCGTATCAAGATCCTCGAACACCAGGACCGCGGATTGCGCCGCCAGACCGTAAGCTGCGATGCGGGCGAAGAAGTCATTGGCGATCTCCCCGTCCCGCGCGGGATTGCCGCATGACTTCAGCAACTCGATCCAGAAAACATTATGACCCAGCGCGCGCAACCCAAGCGGATATTGCAGCATCCAGGACCAGACGCCCCCGCCGAGCGGATAATTCGCCACCGAACTATTGGCCAGAACAATTAACATTTGCCGCCAATATCGCCACGACTGAACCCGCTTCGCAACAGCTATTTCTTGACTGCCTCGACCTCGATTGAGCTCGCAGACCAGACAGCGCAGCCCTGGTTGGCAAATGCAGGGGTAACTCCTGCACCCAGTGTTAAGGCCGCCCGCCGTTGGCGGGCGCGGCTCCTGCCAACGGCTTAATACTGCGCTGCCGTCGCCACGGCCAGGGGTCACCCATGCCGCCCGCAGGCCGATTAGTAAACCTTGAATCGTGCGGGCAAACGTATTAGGACCAGACATAGCTATGGATAATCTTGAAACTTTTCGCAAAGACACGCGCGCATGGCTGGAGGCGAATTGCCCGCCCGAGATGCGACGCCCGGTGCAGGGCGAAGAAGACGCTTGCTGGGGCGGCAGGCATCCGGTTTTCCAATCCGACGCGCAGCGCTTGTGGCTCGAGCGCATGGCGGCCAAGGGTTGGACGGTGCCGGAGTGGCCGCGCGAGTACGGCGGCGGCGGACTCTCGCGCGACGAGGCCAAAATTCTGCACCAGGAAATGCGCGCGCTTAACTGTCGCACGCCGCTGACCAGCTTCGGCATCTCGATGCTCGGGCCGGCGCTGTTCAAATATGGCTCCGAAGAGCAGAAGCGCGAGCATCTGCCCAAGATTGTCCGAGGCGAGATTCGATGGTGCCAGGGCTATTCCGAGCCCGGTGCAGGTTCCGACTTGGCGTCGCTGCAAGCCCGCGCGGAAGACAAGGGCGACCAGTTCCTCATCAACGGCTCGAAGATCTGGACTACCTACGCAAACAAGGCGGATTGGATTTTCTGCCTGGTGCGCACGGACCCCAACGCGCCCAAGCACGAAGGCATCAGCTTTTTGCTGTTCGACATGGAAAGCCCCGGGATATCGACCAAGCCGATCGTTCTGATCTCCGGCTTCTCACCGTTTTGCGAGACTTTTTTCGACGACGTGCTCGTGCCCAAGGCGAACCTCGTCGGCAAACTCAACAAGGGATGGGATGTCGCGAAGTACCTGCTGACTCATGAGCGCGACATGATCGGCGGCATGGGCAGCACCGGAGATAACCGCTCGCTCGGACAGATTGCGGGCGAGACGCTTGGCACCGACCACGGCATGCTCGCGGACACCGTGCTACGCGGGCAGATCGCGGCCTACGAGATCGACGCGCTCTCCTTCCGCCTCACGATGGAGCGCGTCGGCGACATGGCCAAGGTGGGCCAGGCTCATCCCGCGGTATCGTCGTTGCTGAAGTACTACGGCACCGAACTCAACAAGCGGCGGATGGAATTGGTGATGTCGGCGGGCGGCCTGGACGCGCTGGAATGGGAAGGCGAGCGCTCGCATGAAGGCCGCACCGCGCGCGCGTGGCTGCGTTCCAAGGGCAATTCGATCGAGGGCGGGACCAGCGAGATTCAGCTCAACATCATCGCCAAACGAATACTGGGCTTGCCGGGTGCCTAGAGGGCCGGCGAATCACCGCACTGGGCCGCTACCGCATCGATCGCTATAGGGTGTGATCACATGGCGTTAGTTCTCAACGACGAACAAACGATGCTGCGCGACAATGCGCGCGGCTTCCTCGGCAAAAATGCGCCTATCGCCCATCTGCGCGCGCTGCGCGACAAACGCGACGCCGACGGATTCTCGCGCGCGCTTTGGAAGGACTTTGTCGAGATGGGGTGGGCGGGAATTCTCGTCCCTCAAGAGTACGGCGGCCTGGGACTTGGACACGTCGAGGCCGGCGTGGTGATGGAAGAGCTGGGTCGCACGCTCACGCCCTCGCCGTTTCTTTCGACCGCGATTCTGGCCGCAACCGCGATCGCTCGAGCCGGCACCGACCAGCAGAAAAAAAATTACCTGGCGCAAATCGTTGCCGGCGATCTGATCGCCACGCTGGCCGTCGATGAAACCGCAAAGCATCATCCGGAAAAAACCGCGATGACCGCCACTCGTGCCGGCAACAGCTTCAAGCTGGGCGGCGCCAAGACTTTCGTGATCGACGGGCACGTCGCGAATCTCCTGATCGCGGTCGCTCGCACCGCGGGCAAGCCGGGCGATACCAACGGACTCACCCTGTTCCTGGTTGACGCGAGCGCCAAGGGAATTCGCGCCGAGCGCACCCCGACCGTAGATACGCACAATGCTGCGCGGCTCACGTTCGAGGACGTAAATGTCAGCGCCGACAACGTGCTGGGCAAGATCGACGCGGGTTGGGATGTGCTCGAGGGAGTGCTGAACGCAGGCCGCGCCGCGGTGGCGGCGGAGATGGTCGGCGCAGGCGAGGAAGCGTTCAGCCGGACGGTCGCCTATCTGCGGGAACGCAAACAATTCGGCCGGCCGATCGGCGAATTTCAAGCGTTGCAGCATCGCGCCGCTCACCTCTACTGCGAACTTGAAGTCACCCGCTCGGCGGTGCTGAAGGCGCTGCAGACGCTCGACGATTCTTTTGAGCGCGCCGGTGCAATCGTGTCGGTGGCAAAGGCCCGCGCCGGGCTCAGCGCGACGCTCGCCGTGAATGAAGCCGTCCAGATGCATGGCGGTATCGGGATGACCGACGAATTCGACATCGGCTTGTTCATGAAGCGGGTCCGCGTAGGCCAGGAACTGTTCGGCGATGCGAACTTTCACGCCGATCGGCTGGCTCGGCTCAACCGCTACTGACACACGCGAAATCCTGCACTCGTTTCTGCCGCGGGTGATGAAGCGCCGACGTGCGGCGACTCTTCATTATCCACCCTGCTTCGGCATTCGCTTAGGTCGTCTCTGTTCCAAATCGCTCGAGCTTTTCTGACTATCGCGACGTTCCCCGATTCTGAGGCACGACAGTTGCTCCTTCTCCACCTGCGAAGACATTGAGCCGCTAACTGAGGAGTATTGGATTCAGAATGGGACGCCACGAGACCGATATAGCCGAGGATGAGATCAGCCGGCGTGAGGCCGCCGAGCGCGAGCTCGAGGCTGTTCGCGGCGAACTGGCCGCGCAAGTTGCCGCTCGACACGAAATACAGGTTCGCCTCGAACAGGAAATTGCGCAGCGCGATCGGATTATTGCCGAGGGCGAGCTGGCTGCGGCCAAGTTGCGCGAGAGCGAGACAGGGCTGCGCCAACTTTTCGATCAGAATCCCGATTCGATGGCGATTCTCGATCTCGAAACCGGCAGATACATCGATATCAACGACGAGTACACCCGCAGTACCGGCTTCTGCCGCGAAGACGTCGTCGGCAAACGCTCACGCGAATTCTTTCCATTCGTGAACGCTGAAGAGGGTCTTCGTTACGCCGAAGAGCTCAAACGAGTCGGCGTGCTCAGGAACATGGAGGCCACCTTTCGCCGCAAGGACGGCAGCAGCTACCACGGCGTGATCTCCGGGGTCAGCTTCAAGCTGCGCGGACATCTGTGCTTGGTCTCGACCAACCGCGATATCAGCGTGCTCAAGAAAACCCAGGATGAGCTGGTCGCCGCGCGCGAAGCCGCGCTCGAAGCCTCGCGGGCCAAGGACCGCATCATAGCCGAGGGCGAGCTGACCGCGGTTAACTTGCGCGAGAGCGAGGCGGCGCTGCGCCAAGTGTTCGATCAGAACCTCGATTCCATGTCGATTATCGATCTCGAAACCGGCAGATACATCGACATCAACGAGGAGTACACCCGAAATACCGGCTTCTGCCGCGACGATATCGTCGGCAAACGTTCGCGCGAATTCAAGTCAATGGCGATCCCCGAAGAGAACGAGCGCCTGAGCGCCGAGCTCAAACGAGCCGGCCTGGTCAGGAACATGGAGGCAACCTTCCGCCGCAAGGACGGCAGCACCTACCACGGCCTGATCTCCGCGATCAATCTCAAGCTGCGCGGACATCTGTGCTGCATCACGATCACTCGCGATATCGGCGTGCTCAAGGAAACACAACGTCAGCTAATCGCGGCGCGCGAAGCCGCACTCGAAGCTTCGCGGGCCAAGTCTGACTTCCTTTCGAGCATGTCGCACGAGATCCGCACGCCGATGAACGCAGTGCTCGGGATGGCCGACATGCTGTGGGAAAGCGACTTGACCGAAGAGCAGCGCCGCTACCTGGACATCATGCGCAGGAACGGGGTCACCCTGCTCGACCTGATCAATGAGATCCTCGACCTCGCCAAAGTCGAAAGCGGCCAGCTCATCCTTGAGGAAGTCGACTTCGACATCCGCGACCTGATCGACTCGATGATCGAGACGATGGGGCTGCGGGCGCACGAGAAGCATCTCGAACTCGCCGGCCAGGTGGCGCCCGACGTGCCGCACAACCTGGTTGGCGATCCGCTGCGCCTGCGCCAGGTGATGGTTAATTTGCTCAGCAACGCGGTTAAATTCACCGACCACGGCGAGATCGTGCTCAGGGTCGAGATGGCCCGCCCGGATACCGGCTCGGGTACCACCTCGATTCGGTTCTCGGTGGCGGACACCGGGGTCGGGATCGCGCACGACAAGACCGATAGCATCTTTGACGCCTTCACCCAGGCCGACTCCTCGACGACGCGAAAGTATGGCGGAACCGGGCTGGGGCTCACGATCGTCAAGCGTCTGGTCGAGAT